>NZ_AOSR01000131.1:0-2468 GCF_000349585.1 Dietzia sp. UCD-THP | reverse complement strand
TGAGGTTGTCGCGGTCAGAGCGAGACACGCCGACCGGATCGACTGGACCATCCGATGGGTATGACTTACTCTGAGAGGTGCCTGGAAGCACAGCTCTCCTAATTGGTGAGCAACACCGAGTTTGAGCGCCAACTCAGACTCTTGACTTTCGATACCGGCCCACTCGCCAGTGGGCCGGTATCAGTCATTTCAGGTGCTGCATTGAGTGTTTAGTTTTCAGTCACGCAGCTGGCTACTTCACGCGGGAATCGCCTCCTGGTCGTCGTAGCTCGACACGGCTTCAGACATGCCGAGGTGTGCCGCTGCGACCTCGGCTACGTACTGGTTCATTGAGATGCCACGGGCTGCCGCTTCACGTCGAAGCGCGTCATAGACATCTGAAGGTACGCGGACTGTCATTCGTGTCCGCTCCCCTAGCGCTGGTCTCCCAGGCCCAGATCGTGTGGTCGCCATGACGTCAAAAATGGCATGCATGACGTCAAAAATGCGCGCGACACGCGCAAGGCGTCAAACATGCCGCGAGCGGTGACCTCGAGGACCGACGTGCCTTGGAGGTCCGGTCACTCCCCAATCAGCTGGCTCAACACCCCTGTGAGTCCAAGTACTCGACGATGGCCTTGTCGGTGATAGAAGCAATGCTGATGGTGCGGTCGCCAGTTTCGTAGCGGAGCTTGTCTACTGCACGTAACAGACGCGCTTTAGTGGACGGGCGAAGCCGTACGTTGTGCTGCTCTGTCAGTCGCTCTTCTTCAGCTGAGCCCCCTGGCGCGGAAGCCGGGGTCGTGGGAATAGCTGGTGGCTTAGTTCGTGAAGGTCTCTCAGGCAGGTCTGCTGCAGGATGCACAGCTCGACGGATTGCGGGTTCACGTTCGATGCTCATGCTGCAGCTCCTTTGGGGCCAAGCGCTAGCTCTGCTAGCAGATCTGTATACGCGACCTGGAGGGCTAGGGCCTTTCCGCCTGTGAAGCTATGGATCGGTGTGTGCGAGCTATGTGCGTCCTGGCGTGCGGTTAGCTCCGGGATTGAGGTCTTAGCCACCAAGTCCCCGTACGTGTCGCGAAGTTCACGCTCGCGGAATTGGTGTTCGCCAGTTGTCCTCTTGCGGCTCAGGACGAGCTTTTCGAGCACGAGGTGCGGGTTGGGTCGCCTCTGGACGTTACGGATGGTCTCTTGCAGGTTTTCAATCCCGCGGACACTGTCAATGGTCGGCTCGGTGACAGCGATGACTCCGTCTGCTGCGCAAAGCACGGCGAAGAGGAGCTTTCCCAGTGACGGTGGGCAGTCAAATAGGACTGCGTCGTAGGCGGACAGGTCGAGCCCCTCGAAGGCGATGTCGAGGCGAAAGATGAGGTCATTGGCGCCGTCAGATTCGATGTTCGCCAGCGCTTCGTTGGATGGGATGAGATCCACCTTGTCCCACGGAGTTGCGATGACTGCGTCGGCTGCCGACCCCGGGACCGTTCGGTTCATGAGGTCGAATGTCGTCATCATGGTCTCCGTCAGTTCGACACCGAGGCCCGTCGTGGAGTTGCCCTGAGGATCGACGTCCACCACTAGAACGTTGCGCCCTTGATGGCTTAGCGCACTGGCCAAGCCCAGCGTTGTAGCAGTTTTGCCGACGCCGCCCTTCTGGTTGCAGAGAGCCAGTTTTCGAGTCAATGTCCATTCCTCTCCACGAAGGTAGCTGGGCAGAGCTAGCTGTGTTGGCTGCCCTAGCGAGCCTAGCCTGATCAACAAGGCTACCTTGCGTATTTAGCACAGCTGCGACAACGACGATAGCGTTGCGGGCTAACGTCGCTAGAAATGCTAGCAATGCTATGGCTGCGGCGCTAGCTATTGCCGGGCAACTGGCGTACGGTGCCAACGCCAACAGGTCCAGTGGAGTGCGGTCGCAATCGGCTTCAGTCAAGTAGATCGAGGTAGGTGCGGCGCGCCTTCATTGCGTGAATGACTTCGATACTGCCGTCGTCGTAGTGCAGAGCGACCAGTTCCAGGACACGGGCCTGGGAATCGAACCCCAGCGTGAGTATCCGTTGGGGATGGTCATCGTCGAGCGGTCCGGAGAGGAGGGGAGTGGCCAGTGCGGCCCGGATGTCGTCGTCGGCAATGCCGTGTTTGCGCGCGGATGGGCGGATGATCACGAGGCGGCGGCCCACTGGGCCAGCGCCTGGCGGATGGCCTCGGACCGGTTTAGGTGCTCGCGCTCTGCGCGGGCCATTACGGCTCCAAGCTCGGCGTCAGTGAGTCGAACCGGCACGACCTTCGCGGCGTGCTCGGCCCGTGTAGGGCGACCCATGCGTTTGCCCAGCCATGCAGGGTCATAGCCAGCTTCAGCTTCGTCGACCCACTGGTCGATCTGCTCCTCGGAAATGTCGTGCCCTTGAATCTTCCGCTCCATGAACACAATCGTAATACGAATGACTGACTAGAGGAAGGCGCTCGGCGAAGTGTGACTTTCGCTGTTAAAT
>NZ_AOSR01000130.1:0-485 GCF_000349585.1 Dietzia sp. UCD-THP | reverse complement strand
ACCTACCGCGAGTGGACTTCGCCGCAGCGCGTGGTGGCGGCCAGGACCGTCAGCGACGCCGAGGTCGAGGACACCGTTCGCAAGCTCGTGTGGCAGCCCGATGGGCAGGGGCGCCGGAAGATGCAACCAGCCGGCCTGTACGGGCGCCGCAAGATGCTTGCCGAGGTGCACCGGGCCGGTCTGACCACAGCCAGCCCAGGAGCAGTGGACCGTGTGATGCGAACACTCGGGCTATCAGGCGTACTCCGGTCCAAGAAGGTGTACACCACCTCCTCGGATCCGGACGGTGTTCGGGCGCCGGACCTTGTCGATCGCAACTTCACCTCGGATCGGCCCGACCGGCTCTGGGTCGCCGACTTCACCTACGTCCGGACTTGGGCCGGCTTCACCTACGTGGCGTTCATCGTCGACGTGTTCGCCCAGCGCATCGTGGCGTGGAACGCGGCCACCACCATGGCCACGGACCTGGTCATGACTCCACTGCG
>NZ_AOSR01000012.1:0-38249 GCF_000349585.1 Dietzia sp. UCD-THP | reverse complement strand
GCCAGGGGGCCGTGTGGGGTGGTGCGGTGTTCGTGTCCGGTTTCGGTGATGATGGTCAGTTCGCCCAGGGGTCCGGGCCGGTAGGCGCAGTGGCCGAAGGTCTTCTCGCGGTGGTGCGTGCGGCACAGGCAGAACAGGTTCCACTCGGCGGTGGGTCCGCCGAGTTCGGGACGCTGGTGGTTGAAGGCGATGGCGTGGTCGATGTCGCAGTCGTGGGCGTCGACCGTGCATCCGGGGTGGCGGCAGGTGCCGTCGCGTAGCCGGATCCGTTCGGCCAGGGCGGGGGTGATGAAGTACTTGAGCACTGCGTCGGGCAGGTCGAGGACGCCGGGTTGGGGGTCGATCAGTTCGAATCGCACGGTGGCGTCGCCGCTGGAGAGTAGTTCCTCGCACAGCCAGTCGAAGCTGGCGTAGGCGCCGGTGACGAACTGCACGCGGTTGGGTAGGCCCTGGGCGATGCTGTCGATGACCGAGATCCGCACTGGTTGCTCGGTGCCCCAGGATGCCCCGAGCCGCGGCCCGCCCGTACCGGCGGCACCGTCGGAGGCGCTGCCGGCGGCGCTGTCGGCGGTGTCTTCGGCATGGCGTACGGGGGTGCAGATGTCGTCGGTGTTGGGGTCCCCGAGGGCGCACAGGGCGTCGGCGCGTAGTTGGTTGCGGGTGCGGGGATGGCCTGCCTGCCAGGCGGTGCGGGCGGCGGCCTCGATGCGGCGGCGCAGCTTCTCGGCGTCACTGCTGGGCAGGTGGGCCCACATGCTGGTCATGCCGTTGCGGCCGGGGCGAAACCGGACGGTGCGCTGTTCGGCGGCGTCGGCCACGGCGTGTTCGGCGGCCCGGGGATCGTGGCGTTCTCTCGCTGCGTCGACCGCGGTGTCCAGGGCGGTGCGGCTGGGTCGGTGGCCCCCGTCCAGGTCCCGGGCCAGGGCGCCGACGACCTCCGACTCCACTGCCGCGATCAGCTCGTCGGGGATCTCGGCCAGTCGGCAGGCGGTGTCGATGGCCAGTTGTTCGGGCAGCAGGCCCCGGTCGACGGCCTTGCGCAGCAGGGGCAGGCGGGTGTGGATCTGGGTGCCGGCGGTGACCAGGCGTGCGGCGTGCCAGCAGGTCAGGGACATGGCCGCGGCCAGGTGGTCACGGGCCCGGTCGGCCGGGTCCAGGCGGGCGAACGCCGGCCGCGGGCTCGCCCCGTCATCGTGCGCCGCCTCATCCAGACGCGCCAACGCCTCGACGAGATGATGCGCGGCCCGCAACCGGGTGGCCGCCGCGAGATTCTGCGCCAGCGTCGCCGACCGCGCCACCTCACTGAGCGCCTCGGCGCCCAGCGTGTCCAGAGCCTCCGGCACGGCGCGCAGCGCCCCGAACGCCGCCGAGCTCGTCGTCGTCATCATCGGAACCACCACCCGTCAGCTCTTAATCGAACGTGAGTACGATTCTACCGTCCAGGTCAGGTTCGCACAAGAGTTCGATTCGTCGCCGGTCGGTCCGGCCTCGTTCAGGACTGCTGCACCTGCGATGCGGGGCTGTCAGACCGTGCGCGCGCTCGCCACTGCAGATACTCCAGACCCGCCCACGAGACCAGCACTGCGGCCGCGACGGCGACGTGGGCCGTCCACAGATGCTCCGCGGGGTAGATGACGTCGGTGAGGTAGTGGTCGATGAACCCTGAGGAGGGCAGCGTCTCCTCACCCGCGCGGGCGCGTCCCCAGTTCTCGACGTGGGTGAGCGGGCAGACCCACCCCACCGTCGCGATCCCCAGTCCGTACGCGGCCGTCGCCAGGTGGGGCCAGAACGTCCACCGCCACCGCCACGCGAGGAAGCCGCCCACCACCATGTACACGAGGAACGCCGCGTGGAGGATCATCGCGCCGTCAGCGACGAGTCGGTAACCCATGAGTCCAGGGTGCCAGCCGCAGCGCGGGGCGCGAGTGGCCTGACTCCCGCAGCCTCTGCTACGGTGACCGGCATGTCGATCGCTCGCGCATATTGGCGCTTTATGTGGGCTCCGGGTGGAGCCCGCGCCGCGAGCGCACGCGTCCGTTAACCGGACGTCCCGACACCCGGAGCCCAGAGGCGGTGACCACCATGGTCGCCGCCTCCCGCCATTTCCCACGGCGGATCCGGGTGCGACACAGGGCACCGACCAGGATCACGGCACCCGGCCCGCCACGACCACCGCATCAGGAGCACACTGCCGTGACCATCACCGCCGAGAACCCCACCCAGACCGCCGACCGGCGCGTCCTGTCCTACTCCCCGTTGCCGACGCCGACCGAGATCCTCGGAGAACTCCCGCTGGGCGAGGCCCGCGAGGCACTGGTCGACCGCAGCCGCAGTGAGATCGCCGACATCCTCGCCGGGCGCGACGACCGCCTTCTCGTGGTCGTGGGTCCCTGTTCCGTCCACGACCCCGAGGCCGCCCTCGACTACGCCGAGCGCCTCGCGGCCCTGGCCCGGGAGGTCTCGGAGGACCTGCTGATCGTCATGCGCGTCTACTTCGAGAAGCCGCGCACGACGGTCGGGTGGAAGGGCCTGATCAACGACCCCGCGCTCGACGGCAGCTACGACATCCCGCGCGGTCTGCGCACCGCCCGCAGGCTTCTACTGGACGTGCTGGACCTGGGACTTCCCGTCGGCTGCGAGTTCCTCGAGCCGACGAGCCCGCAGTACATCGCCGACGCCGTCTCCTGGGGGGCCATCGGGGCGCGGACCACCGAGAGCCAGGTGCATCGTCAGCTGGTCTCCGGTCTGTCCATGCCGGTGGGGTTCAAGAACGGCACCGACGGCGAGGTGCAGGTCGCGGTGGACGGATGCCGGTCCTCGGCGTCGCGCCACGTGTTCTTCGGCACCGACGCCGAGGGTCGGGCGGCCGTGGTGGAGACGGCCGGTAACACCGATTGCCACGTGATCCTGCGCGGTGGGACCCGCGGTCCGAACCACGACGCGGAGTCGGTGGCCTCCGCGGTGGCGTCGGTCGCCAAGGTGGGACTGCCTAACCTGGTGATGGTCGACGCGAGCCACGCCAACTCGGGCAAGTCCCACGAGCGCCAGGCCGAGGTGGTCGCCGAGCTCGCCGAGCGCATCGGGGCGGGGGAGCAGGGGATTTCCGGGCTAATGATCGAGAGCTTCCTCGAAGCCGGCTCCCAGTCGGTCGAGGCCGCGGAACTGGTCTACGGCAAGTCCGTCACCGACGCCTGCATCGGCTGGGACACCACCGAGGACGGAGTGCGCGCGCTCGCCGCGGGGGTGCGCGCCGGCCGACGCGGCTGAACCCCCACGGGTCAGGGGGACCCCCTGTGGAGGGGGCGTCGCGCGGTAACCTCTTCCGAGTGGACGCCTCCTCCCCGCTGTACTCGCTGT
Source organism: Dietzia sp. UCD-THP (assembly GCF_000349585.1). NCBI lineage: Bacteria > Bacillati > Actinomycetota > Actinomycetes > Mycobacteriales > Dietziaceae > Dietzia > Dietzia sp. UCD-THP. Next base: position 34,892 of record NZ_AOSR01000012.1, on the reverse strand, counting down.
ACGAGTCGCGACTCCGGTCGTCACTCGAGGGTGCCCGGCTCCCACGACATATCGCCGTGATGGCCGACGGCAACCGCCGCTGGGCCAAGGAGGCCGGGTTCGCGGACGTCTCGCACGGACACCGCGCGGGGGCGGTCAAGATCGCCGAGATGCTCGGCTGGTGTGACGAGCTGGGCGTGGACGTGGCCACCATCTACCTGCTCAGTACCGAGAATCTCGGTCGTGATGCAGACGAGCTCGACGAGCTCCTTCAGATCATCGCCGACGTGGTGGACGAGATCACCGGCCCGGACAAGAACTGGGATGTCCGGATAGTCGGCCGGCTCGAGGTGCTGCCCGAGTGGCTGGCCGAGAGGCTGCGGCATGCCGAGCGTGCGAGCTCCGGGCGCCGGGGGGTCAAGGTGAACGTCGCCGTGGGCTACGGCGGCCGGCAGGAGATCGCCGACGCGACCCGCGAGCTCGTCGCCCAGCTGATCGAGGACGGCCGGACCGGGCAGGACCTGGTCGACGGCATCACCGTCGAGGCCATCGGGGAGCACCTCTACACCTCGGGACAACCCGATCCCGACCTGGTGATCCGGACCTCCGGCGAGCAGCGGCTCTCCGGGTTCCTGCTCTGGCAGAGCGCGTACTCGGAGATCTGGTTCACCGAGGCGTACTGGCCCGCCTTCCGGCGCGTGGACTTTCTGCGCGCCCTGCGCGACTACGGCGCCCGCAACCGCAGGTTCGGCCACTGATGTCGGGCGCGGGAGACCCCGGGTCCGGGGCGTCGACGGCGGGATCCGGTGCGGCGGTGCCGGAGTCGTTCGCCGTACGGGCCGTCTGCGTGGTGGACCAGCTCCTCACGGTGCCGGGACGGGTCGGCGTGACGGCGATCGACAAGAGGCCTGTCGAGGGCCCCGTGCAGGTTCGTGAGTACGGCCTCCACGGTGACGTCCAGGCCGATCGCGAACATCACGGCGGCGTGTGGAAGGCCGTCTACCTGCTCTCCGACTCCGACGTCGCGCCCTGGGAGCCCGAGTTCGGTGGGCCGATCCCGCCCGGATTCTTCGGCGAGAACCTACGCGTGACCGGCGTCGACACCTCCCAGCTCCAGATCGGCACGGTGCTCGATGTCGGCCAGGCCCACGGCCGTCGGGCGCCGCTCCGCCTGGAGATCACCACCCCGCGCATCCCGTGCAAGACGTTCGGCGACCGCGTGGACAAGCCCAGGTGGGTGCGTCGGTTCACCGAGGCGGGGCGGCCGGGTGCCTATGCCCGCGTCCTGCGCGCGGGGCCCGTGGAGGCGGGCGACGAGATCCGTGTGATCAGCGTGCCCACGCACGGTGTGACCATCGGGCGGGTGTTCGCCGGGGTCGACGACGACGAGGCCCGGCGGCTCCTCGACGAGTACGCCCTGGCAGACCTCGCGCCCAGTCTGGTCCGCAAGCTCGATCCCGCCACGGACGTCCGGCCCTCCGAGACGGACGCCGACTGAGCCGGACGCTGTCTGAACCGATCCAACCGGGTGCCCACCCGGCGGTGCTCACTCGGCGAGGTGGTCCCACACCGGTCCGGCGGTGCGCCACAGTGCGGGCGCCTGATCGCGACCCACGTCCGGCAACCGGAATGCCCCGCTGCCGCCCGCCGTGGTGGCCACGAGCGTCGCCAGGCCGGCGCGCCTCTGCAGTGGGGATCGCCGGATGTTCCAGCCGAGGATCCCGTCGCGCTCGAGAATGTCGGTGCGCCGCGTCAACGACCCCTTGCGGAGCGCGACCACCCCGTCGGTGACGGCGTGCCCGAGGCCCCGCACGTTGTCGAGCGCAGTCCAGATCGCAACGACCGCGGACAGTCCGAGCGCGGCCAGCGGGACCCACCAGAGCCATGGCCATAGCACCGCGGGAACAAGCGTCACCCCCGTGGCCGCGACAACGGCCGCGCCCGCTCTCACGAGTCTCCGTCGACGCGCGGCGGACGGGTGGGCCAGGAGCGAGGTGGGCACCGGCTCACCCAGGATCGTCCCGGCCGCGCCGGTAGATACCGCCCGCGGCGAGGGGGGCACCAACGCCGGACTCTGCTTCTTCTTCCCTTCGTCGTCCTTCCCGGTCCCGACCCCCGAGGCGACCACGTCGAGCCGCGCAGCTCCGAGAGCTCTGAACCCCGGGGGTTCGTGCAGCGTGACCCCGCGTATGCGACGCCCGTCGAAAGAGGTGTGCCGGCCCACGAGCAGTCCCCGCCGCAGCTCGAGCGAACCGTCCTCATAGCGCTCGAGCCGCAGGTTCCACCAGTTCTCCACGAAGAGCGCCACCGAGGCGACGGTGCCCACCACCAGGGCGAGAAGCACCACCCCGACGGCGATCACCGGGATCGGCAGGTCGCCGATCCGGGACCAGATCCAGTCGAGCATCTCGGGCACGGCCCTGAACCAGTCCGCGACCTGGAACACCACACCGATGCCCAGGAGGCCGAACAGGGGAGTCATGACGCTCGCGGGCGCGTAGCGGACCCACCGCGGGTCCAGGCGCACGAGTTCGGTGGTGTCGGCGGCGGCGCGCTCGGCGAGGAGCCGCCGCCGCAGCTCCTCGGCGACCTCGCGGTCCAGGGCGCCGAGGACGAGTCTGGACCCGTCGGTCTCGCCACTGGCCAGTCGCACCGTCGCGATGCCCATCCGGCGCTGCACCAGGTCCGCCGAGATCTCCACGGTGCGCACCCGGCCGGTCGAGAGGCTGGTGGTGGAGCTGGAGAGGAAGCGGACGCGGCGTTCGATCCGGTGCGCGCCCACGCGATAGCTGGTCACGGCGAGCCGGGCGGCCTCGATGACCGCGGTGGCCGCGGCGCCGAGGATCGTGCCGCCGATGGTCCACAGCATCACCCATCCCAGGCCCACCCCGGCGAGGAGGAGCGCCGAGCCGGCGGGGACCGCGGTGACGGCGAGGGCCCCCGCGGCCACGATGGTGCTCGCGGCGACGGTCCGACGGTCGAGGCGTCGCCACCCGGGTGTGGGCACCCCGGGCTGGCCTGGCTGACCGGGTTCAGCGTGCTCTCCCTGCGGATCGTGCCTCTCCGGCGCGGTCATGTCGCGTCCCGCTGGTCGTCCTGCGCCAGCAGCGTCAACCTGTCAGCCATCTCCTCGGCCTGCGCGGCGTCGAGGGCACTGATGCGGACCGCCCCCGATGAGGAGGCGGTGGTGACCACGACGGTGGCCAACCCGAACTGCCGTTGCAGGGGGCCGCGGGTCTTGTCGACGGTCTGCACCCGGGACAGCGGCGCGGCCCGCCACTCCTCCCAGAACAGTCCACTACGGCTGTAGACGGCCGTGTCCGTGGCCTCCCACCGGTGGGTCGCCCAGCGGACCCTCGGGACCGCGACCAGGGCCACGGCCGTCGCGACCGCCCACCCCGCCGCCGCGAGGAGGATCCACCGGGACAGGGCAAGGCCGAGGACGACGGCCACCACCAGCGGCCCGGCCATCCACAGCCCCACTTGGGCTGTCCACCAGCGGCGACACCGGGGGTCGACGCGGTGGCGTGGTGGTCTGAGCCCGATCGGTGAGGAGTACACGGTGTCCAACATAGGGCCCCTGTGGAACGCTGGCCGACATGAGTCTTCTCCGACGCTACCGGGCAACCGGCGCTGACCTGCCCTTCGGCGACCCGCTCCGCGCACACGGGGTGGCCATGGAGGGGTACTTCCTGCGCGTGACCGACCGCGACCGGGGCCGCGCCCTAATCGCGCTGATCGGGATCAACCGGGGGCCGGACGGGCACTGGGCGACCCTCGGCCTGGCATCCGACGAGGTGTCACCCCGGTCCGGGGCGGCCGGTGATCCCCGGCCGGGTGACGGCGCGACGTCGTCGTCACTCCGCCTGTCCGCGGCTCCCGAGGGCTGGGCCGATCCCGACCGGCTTGGGGCCCGTTCGGGTGATCGGTTCGAGTACCGGCCCGACGGGGTCGACGTGGACATGGGCGAGGGGGCCCGGCTTCATGTGGCGATCAGCGATCCCGTCGACTGGCCGCACCGGGCCGTCGGCGGGTCGAGCATCTTCCAGGCCGTCCCCGCCCTCAACCAGTACTGGCACCCGTGGTTGCTCGGAGGTCGGGCGCGGGGCTGGGCCGAGCTGGACGGCAGGCGCTGGGAATTCGACGGCGCCGACGTCTACGGGGAGAAGAACTGGGGCGCGGAGGGCTTCCCCGACTCCTGGTGGTGGGGACAGGCCCAGGGCTTCTCCGAGCCCGACACCTGCGTGGCGTTCGCCGGCGGGCAGATCCATTCGGGCCCCCTGCGCACCGAGGTCACCGCGGTGGTGGTGCGTCTGCCCGATGGTCGGGTGATCCGGTTGGGCAACCCCGTGGTCTCGCCGGTCCGCGCGGAGGTCGGTGACGACGTGTGGTCGCTCGAGGGGCGCGGGTACGGCTGGCGGGTCAAGGTGACCGGGCGGGCGCCGCTGGGTCGGGCGCACGTGTTGCCCGTGCCGTTGCCGTCGGAGAAGCGGAACTCGGCCGGGGCGATCGAACACCTGTCGGGTGAGCTCGAGGTGGAGGTGAGCCGCTTCGGGCGCCCTGTCTGGCGTGACTACAGTCCGCAGGCCGCGCTGGAGCACGGGGGACTGGACCGCGCGGAGGCCGAGTTGCGGCGCCGAGGGGTTCCGGTGGGGGAGACGGGCGCTGCGCCCGAGTGACTGAGTTCCCGAGCGCGTCAGATCTTGCGCAGACGCAGACGCTGAATGGAGTGGTCGGAGTTCTTGCGCAGCACCAGCGTGGCCCGGGGCCGGGTGGGCAGGATGTTCTCCACCAGGTTGGGTCGGTTGATGGAGTTCCAGATCTCGCGCGCCGCCAACCGGGCCGCCTGATCGGACAGATCGGCGTAGTGCGCGAAGTGTGAGTTGGGGTTGGAGAACGACGTACTGCGCAGTTCCAGGAACCGCTCGACGTACCACTTCTCGATGTCGTCGATCTTGGCGTCCACGTAAAGCGAGAAGTCGAACAGGTCCGAGACCATCAGCCGGGGGCCCGTCTGCAGGACGTTCAGTCCCTCGACGATGAGGATGTCCGGACGCTCGACCTCGATGAACTCGTGGGGCACGATGTCGTACTTGGTGTGCGAGTAGACCGGCGCGCGCACGACCGGGGCGCCCGACTTGACCTCCGAGACGAACCGCAGCAGCGCGCGACGGTCGTAGGACTCCGGGTAGCCCTTGCGGTGCATCAACCCGCGCCTCTGGAGCTCACGGTTGGGGTAGAGGAAACCGTCGGTCGTGATGAGGTCCACCCGGGGGTGGGAGTCCCAGCGGGTCAGCAGCGCGCGCAGCACACGCGCCGAGGTGGACTTGCCCACGGCCACCGACCCGGCCACGCCGATCACGAACGGCATGGGGGCGTCCACGGTCTCGCCGAGGAACAGGTTGGTGGACTGGAAGAGACGCTGCCGGGCCGAGACCTGGAGGTGGATGAGCCTGCTGAGTGGCAGGTAGATCTCGGCGATCTCGTCCAGGTCCAGGTGTTCACCCAGACCACGCAGTCCCTCGAGGTCCTGCTCGGTGAGCACCATCGGCATGGCTCGCCGCAGTCGGCGCCAGCTCCGGCGGTCGAACTCCACGTACGGCGTGTAGTCGCCGGCATGTCTGCTCACGATTGCTGATTGTGTCAGGTGCCCACGGGGAAGAGGCCTCCAGGTGCCCTGCCACTAGACTGACGACGACGACGAGACGAGCCGTGGCCGCACACGATTCGTACGAAGTGAGAAGCCCACGCGCGAGGAGCAACGATGACCGACCCGAACACCGATGTGTTCACCGCCTCCCTGTCCGATCTCGATCCGGAGGTCGCCGAGGCGATGGCCGGCGAGCTGGCTCGTCAGCGGGACACGCTCGAGATGATCGCGTCGGAGAACTTCGTCCCGCGCTCGGTCCTGCAGGCACAGGGCTCCGTGCTCACCAACAAGTACGCCGAGGGCTACCCGGGCCGTCGCTACTACGGCGGGTGCGAGCACGTCGACGTGGTGGAGAACCTCGCCCGTGACCGCGCCAAGGAGGTCTTCGGCGCCAAGTACGCCAACGTGCAGCCGCACGCGGGCGCCCAGGCCAACGCCGCGGTGCTCATGGCGCTCGCGACGCCGGGCTCCAAGATCATGGGCTTGTCCCTGGCCCACGGTGGTCACCTCACCCACGGTATGAAGCTCAACTTCTCCGGCCAGTTGTACGAGGTCGCCGCCTACGAGGTGGACCCGGAGACCATGCTGGTCAACATGGACACCGTCCGTGAGATGGCGTTGGCGGAGCGGCCCGATGTGATCATCGCCGGGTGGTCGGCGTACCCGCGGACGCTGGACTTCGCGAGGTTCCGTGAGATCGCCGACGAGGTCGGCGCCAAGCTCTGGGTGGACATGGCCCACTTCGCGGGCCTCGTGGCCGCGGGCCTGCACCCGAGCCCCGTGCCCCATGCCGACGTCGTGTCCACCACGGTCCACAAGACCCTGGGCGGGCCGCGCTCCGGCATGATCCTCACCAACGATCTCGACCTGTTCAAGAAGCTCAACTCGTCGGTGTTCCCGGGTCAGCAGGGCGGACCGCTCATGCACGTGATCGCCGCCAAGGCCACCGCCATGAAGATCGCCGGCACCGAGCAGTTCCGGGAGCGGCAGCAGCGCACGATCGAGGGCGCCAGGATCCTCGCCGAGCGCCTGACCGGGCAGGACTGCCAGGACGCCGGGGTGTCGGTGCTCACCGGGGGGACCGACGTCCACCTCGTGTTGGTGGACCTCCGCGAGTCCGAGCTCGACGGCCAGCAGGCCGAGGACCTCCTCCACGAGGTCGGGATCACCGTCAACCGCAACGCCGTGCCGTTCGACCCCCGTCCCCCGATGGTGACCTCGGGTCTGCGGATCGGTACGCCCGCGCTGGCCACCCGCGGTTTCGGGGCCGAGGACTTCCGCGAGGTCGCGGACATCATCGGCACCGCCCTCGCCGCGGGGAAGGGCGCCGACGTGATCGCCCTGCGTGAGCGGGTGTCCGCACTGGCCGCGGCGAAGCCGTTGTACGAGGGCCTGGAGGACTGGACGATCCTGGGCTGAGGCCCCGCTCCGCGTAGAGCAGCAGACCCCCGCAGCGCCCGGCTGCGGGGGGCGCGGGGTCGGTGGTCGGAATCAGTGTGAGCTGAACTCGATTTCGCTCTAGCCTGGATGCTTCAGCTCTGCCAATGGGGGTACAGGCGATGGGGCCAACAACGACCGAGAGCCCGAGGTCCAAGAGGAACGTCATCCTCAAGGCGGCGGTGGAGAACTTCGGAAGCGTCGGTTACGAACACACCAAGTGGGCGACCATCGCGGGCGAGGTGGGGATCGGGCAGACCGCGTTGTACCACTACTTCGAGTCCAAGGCGCACTGCCTGCTCACCATCATGAGCGCCGAGCTCACCCGGTCCCACGAGCGCTTCACGGTGGCGGTCGAAGGGGTGGGCGACGCCGAGACCGCGCTCCGGGCGGCTATCGCCAGTGCTTACGGCATCACCGATACCGAAGCGCTCCAGGCGCGGATCCTGCGGAACCAGATCGGCATGCTCGCCACGCCGCGCTCATCCGAGCGGGAGGAGCAGGAGCGGGTCAGGGCCCGTGAACTCGTCCGGGTGGTGGAGAGCGACTGGACCGGCCTCCTCGAACGCGGGATGGATTCGGGGGAGTTCCCCCGGCGCGACCCGGTCGAACTCGGGCGCTTCGTGCTGGGGTTGATGAACTCCGTGTGGAATTGGTACCGACCCGGTGGCAGCCGAGCCTTATCCGAGGTCTCGGAGTCGGTCACGGGGGCGTGCGTCCGACTGGTGCACTGAGGCCCTGTGCCTGGCGGGCGGGTGACGGACGGATCGAAATAGGTCTCCGTGCACTCCTCGGACACGGACGGACGCCGTCGGGGTCAACTCTCCGGCGGGAACGCCACCATGAGTGCCTCGGCGATACACGCAGGCTTCTCGCGGCCCTCGACCTCGATCGCGTAGTGGACGCACGCCAGGACCCCGCCGGCCTGCGCCTCCCGGGTCCACGCCACCCGGCCGGCAGCCCGGATCCTGTCACCGGGTCTGACGAAGGAGGGGAACCGCACCTTGTCGAGCCCGTAGTTGATCGCGCGACCGATGCCCTGGAAAGTGAACAACTCGGAGCTGAGGCGCGGGATCAGTGACAGCGTGAGGTAGCCGTGGGCGACGGTCGACCCTACGTCCGACACCGCCGCCCGTTCCCGGTCCACGTGGATCCACTGCCAGTCCTCGGTGACATCGGCGAAGGAGTCGATGCGGTCCTGTGTGATCTCGAACCAGTCGCCGGCCCCGAGGTCGAGGCCGGCGGCCGCTCGGAACTCGTCGACGCCGTGGAACACGTGGGTCATGGATTCTCCTCGATCGGGTGGGCGGCGGAGGGGCCGAGCGTCTCGCACGGTATCGGGGAGGGGCGGGGCGTGGCGGCCGATTACCGAACTCGGTTCAGGGGGGTAGCGGCTACCGTTGAGGGGTGAGCGAGGAGAACGGTCCGGACCGACGTGGGCTGGCCATCGGTTATGTCCCCGGTGTGCAGCCCGACAAGTGGCTGGCCCGGTGGCGCGAGCGGAATCCGGGCGTGCCGATCACGGCGCGACGGATGGGTGATCCTGTGGCCGGACTGGCGTCGGTTCCGGGTGCGAGCGGCGTCGACGTGGTCTTCCTCCGAGAGGCCGAGGACGCCTCCCGCGCGGCCCCGACCGGCTTACTGCGCATCCCGTTGTACACCGAGACCATGGCCGTGCTCGCTCCCCGGGACCACGAGCTCGGTGCCTACGACACCTTGTCCGCTGCGGACCTGGCGGGGGAGCGGTGGCTCGATCCCGTCGACGTGATCACCGCGTCACCCGACGATGTCTCTGCCGCCGTGGACCTGGTCGCTGCAGGGGCCGGGTTACTGGTCCTGCCCCAGCCGTACGCCCGATCGCTCAGCCGCCGGGACATCGTCGAACGGCCGCTGGAGGGGGTGCCCGCCACCCGTATGGGCGTCGCCTGGTCGTCGCGTCGCGAAGGGGACGTGGTGATCGACGAGTTCGTGGGTATCGTCCGCGGGCGGACCGCCGCCACCTCGCGCAACGCCGGGGATGCGCCCCGGGAGAAGCTGAACGCCCGGCAGAAGACGGCCGCGAAGGCACGCGCACGGGGTGAGCAGGCACGGGGTGGGCAGGCACGGGGTGGGCAGGCACGGGGTGAGCAACCGCGCGGCCGGCGTCAGGCGCCGAGGGGGAAGGGTCGGTCCGCGCGGGGCCGGTGACGGGTCGGCGATCCCCGCGTCCGTCAGCGTCCCCTGCGTCCCCTGCGTCCCGGGCCCGCGCCGACCATCCCGCGGGCGAAGTGCAGATGACGTGCCACCACGTCGTCGGCGCTCAGTGGGCCGTCGGGGCGATACCAGGACGAGATCGAGACGCACAGCGACGAGATCGCGCGGGCCGCGTCCTCGGGGTGCTCGCAGGCGAAATCGCCCGAATCGACGCCGGCCCGGATGGTGTCCTCGAGCATGGCCTGCTGCGAGTCGCGCTGGGCGATGTGGTGGTCGCGGACACCCGGATCCATGCTCCTCATCTCCGTGGAAGCCACGAACGCCTGGTCGCTCCGCGCCATGTGGAACCGGGCCAGGGATTCGACGAGGTTCTCGAAGCGGGCGACGGGATCGCCCCCGGCGTCCTCGACGGCCGCTTCGGTGTGCTCGAACAGCTCGTCCATCGCGGTGTCCACCAGTGCCGCGAGGATCGCCTGCTTGGAGCGATAGTGGTGGTAAAGGCCCGGAACCGACAGTCCCGCCTCCTCGGCGATCATCCTGATCGAGGCGCCGTGATACCCGTGTCGCGCGAAGACGACCAGTGCGGCACGTAACGGGGGAGACAGGGTATCGGGCCCGAAATCTCGCCAATCGCTCATCGGTGGACTCTCCTCGGTCATCGAAAAACCCTAGCTGTCGCTCACTTGACACGTGATGTGGTGTGGGTAACACTACAGCTAACCGAGCGATCGATCGGTCGGTCGGGCCGGCAGAGACGGAGGCGATGATGAGCGGACCGAACCCCCGTCCGTGGCGGGAGATGTACCGGACGGGCCTCGACGAGGGCCTCGTGGACTCGCGCTCGACGCTCGTCGACGCCTGGCGCAACCGGGTCGACTCCGCTCCCGAGCGCACCGCCGTCGCGTACTTCGACACCACCCTCTCCGCGGGCGAGGTCGATCGCATGTCGGACGCCCTCGGCGCGGCGCTGCAGGATCGAGGGGTGCAGGGCGGCGACCGCGTCGGGATCCACCTGCAGAACATCCCGCAGTACGCCCTCTCCCTGCTCGCCCTGTGGAAGATCGGGGCCGCCGCCGTGGTCCTCAACCCCATGTACTTCGGTCGCGAACTCCGGCTGCCCGTCGAGGATTCCGGCGCGGTCGGGATCATCGCGACGGACAGGGACGTCGCCGCGATCCGCGAGAGCGTGGAGGGCACCGACGTCGGGTGGATCCTCAGCACCAGCGAACAGGACCTGCAGACCCGGAACGATCCCCGGGTGTTCGGCGACACGGACCCCGTCGCGCCCTCGGAGGACGGCGATCTGCTGCGGGTGATGGCCGACTTCTCCGGCCGGACCCCCGCTCCCGTCGCGGTGTCCCCGGACGATCTGGCGCTGCTGACCTACACGTCCGGGACCACCGGCCCACCCAAGGGCGCGATGAACTCGCACGCGAACGTCGTGGCCGTGGCCCGGAGCTTCGCCGACTTCGTGGGTGTCGTGCCGGGGGACGTGGTGCTGGCGATCGCCCCGCTGTTCCACATCACCGGAGCGGTGATCAACGCGACCCTCGGTCTGCTGGGGGACACCGCCCTGGTCTTCGCCGGGCGCTTCCGGCCCGAGGTCGTCCTGGACGCCTTCCGCGAACACCGAGTCACCTACACGATCGGGTCCATCACGGCGTTCAACGCCCTGATGCGCCTGGATGAGGCCGGCCCGGAGCACTTCGCGTCCGTCAAGACCCTCTACAGCGGGGGAGCGCCGATCCCGCCGTCGACGGTCGAGCGCTTCCGAGAGCGGTTCGGGCACTACATCCACAACGCCTACGGCATGACAGAGACGACCTCGGGGGTCATCGCCGTCCCGCCCGGGCTCCACGCCCCGGTCGACGAGTCCAGCGGCACGCTCTCCGTCGGGGTCCCGCTCCCGGGTGTCGACGCGAGCGTGGTGGGGGTCGACGACCTGCCCGTCGCGGCCGGGCAGCAGGGCGAGCTGGTCCTCAGCGGACCGCAGATCGTCTCCGGCTACTGGCGCAACGACGCGGCCACCGCCGTGACGATGCCCGGCGGCCGGTTGCACACCGGTGATGTGGCCGTCATGGACTCCGCCGGCTGGGTCTACCTCGTCGACAGGCTCAAGGACCAGATCAACGCCTCCGGGTACAAGGTCTGGCCGCGAGAGGTCGAGGACGTCCTGTACGAGCACGACGCGGTCTTCGAGGTCGCCGTCGTCGGCCTTCCTGACGAGTACCGCGGCGAGAAGGTGGTCGCGTTCGTCTCCCTCAAGGCGGGACGCACCGCCTCCGAGGCGGAGTTGATCTCGTTCGCCGCCTCGCGCCTGGCCGCGTACAAGCGGCCCTCCGAGGTCCACGTGGTGGGCGAACTCCCCAAGACGCAGACCGGCAAGATCCGCCGCCGCGAACTCCGCGACGAGCACACCCCCTCCTGACGCTCCATCCCCCTCAACCAGCCCCCTCAACCATCCCCCTCAACCCCATCCCCCTCACCCCGATCCGAAGGGACACGACATGGCCGAGGCCACGATCCACCCCGACCTCCCCTCAGAGGCCACCCCGACGCAGTCCGCCTCGGGCAACCGGAACGCCAAGAAGTCGCTCGCCGCGAGCACCACCGGTCAGTTGTTCGAGTGGTACGAGTGGACCGCCTACGCGGTGTTCGCCCCGTTCATCGCGGCGGCGATGTTCAACAACGAGAACCCCGTCTCGGCGCTGCTGGCCACGTTCGCCGTGTTCGCCGTGGGCTTCCTGGTCCGGCCGCTCGGCGGGATCGTCTTCGGCCGGATAGCCGACGTCAAGGGCCGCAAGTGGGTCCTCATCACCACCATGCTCATGATGGCGGGTGCGAGCCTGCTCATCGGCCTGCTGCCGAGCTACGAGACGCTCGGTGTCTTCGCGTCCGTGCTGCTCCTGCTGTGCCGGATCGTCCAGGGCTTCGCGCACGGTGGTGAATCCGCGACCGCGTACAGCTACGTCGCCGAGATCGCGCCGCCCCACCGTCGCGGGATGTGGGGGAGCCTGGTCTTCGTCGCCATCATGGGCGGCACCGTGATCGCCTACGGCGTGGGCGGCACCATCACCGCCGTGCTGTCCGAGTCGGCCGTCGGCGAGTGGGGCTGGCGCATCCCGTTCCTGCTCGGCGCCGTGTTCGCCCTGTTCGTGCTGTACCTGCGGGCCGGTATGGAGGAGTCCGACGTCTTCGACAAGGCCGCCGAGGCGGCCGCGGCCGACCCGACCTCACCGGTCGTCACCTTTTCCAAGGGCCGTCTCGCCCGGGCGATCGCGCTGGTCGTGACCATGGTCTCCGGCGTCACCGTCGCCCACTACACCTGGAGCTCGTACGCCTCCACGTTCGCCATCACCCAGCGCGACATGGATGCGGGCGCCGCCTTCTGGATGATCTTCGGCAGCCAGCTGGTCGCCTTGTGCACCCTTCCGTTCTGGGGCCTGCTGTCGGACAAGATCGGCCGTCGTCCGGTGATCTTCATCTTCGCGGTCGGCACCATCGTCACCACCCCGTTCCTCATGGGGATGATCGACGACCGGCCGTGGACCCTGTTCCTCACCTCGCTAATCGCCATGACGCTGGTCGCCGCCGCCGGCTCCATCCTCTCGTCGTTCATGTCCGAGGCGTTCCCCACCAAGATGCGCACGGCCGGCATCGGGTTCGCCTACTCGCTGTCCGTCGCGGTCTTCGGCGGCAGCGCGCCGTACCTCAACGCGCAGTTCATCGAGTGGGACGTGTACTGGATGATCAACGCCTACATCATCGCCCTCTGCGTCTGCACCATCATCGCCACGGCGATCATGAAGGAGACCCGGGGTAACGACCTGCACACGGTCGGCCACGACTAGTCCGCCGGCGTTCCGTCCATGCGACCGCCCACCAACCGCGAGGATCACCCCATGACTCCACCAGCATCCACCGACGGCCTGCCGATCGACACACTGCTCCGCCCCGACGTCGTGGGGCCCAGGATCGCCGAGGCCTCGGGCGAGGACGCCTGGACGGATTTCTCCGCCGAGCTGATCGCGGGGGGCAAGTCCAACCTCACCTTCACCCTCCGCTCGGACGCGGGGGAGCTCATCCTGCGTCGACCGCCCACGGGTGAGCTACTTCCGAGTGCTCACGACATGGGACGCGAGGCGCGCATCCAGCTGGGGCTGGCCTCGACGGATGTCCCGGTGGCCGGGATCGTGCTCAACGAGACCACCGGCGAGGACCTGGGGGTCCCGTACTACGTGATGGAGAAGGTGGTCGGTCACGTGATCCGTGACGCGCTGCCGCCGGGTTACGCCGAATCCGACGACGACAAGGCGGCCATGGCCGACGCACAGATCGACGCGATGGTCGCTCTCCACGCAGTGAATCAGGACGCCGTCGGCCTGGGGGATCTGGGGCGGCCGGAGGGGTATCTGGAACGGCAGCTACGCCGGTGGCTGGGACAGTCCGAGAAGGCGAGCGCGAGCGTCCGCGCGGACCGCCTGCCCGAGCTGGCCGCGCGTCTCGGACAGGACCTGCCCACCTCGCCGTCGTCGCGCATCATCCACGGTGACTACCGCATGGACAACTGTGTGGTCGACGCCGACGATCCGGGGCGGATCAAGGCGATCCTCGACTGGGAGCTGTCGACCCTCGGCGACCCGGTGGCCGACCTCGCCCAGACCGTTCTGTACTGGGGCGACCCCGACGGACCCGAGGTCCCGCTGATCCCGAGCCTGACCACGGGCCCCGGATGGCCCGGACCGCAGCGGTTGCTGGACAGGTACTGCTCCGCGACCGGCACGGACCCCGCGCACATGCCCTGGTACCTGGCGTTCGCGACGTTCAAGTTCGCGGCGATCGCCCAGGGTGTGGCCACCCGCTCGGAGGCCGGTGACATGGCCGGGCAGGACTTCGGTGACATCGGCCCGCAGATCCGCGAGCTGGTGGAGTACGGCCACTCGATCCTCGACTCCCGGAAAGGCACCCGCTGATGGCTGATCGCGCTTCCGACGCCACCGCTCCCGACTCACCCGCCCGGGCCGCGCGCGGGCCGGTCGACCCCCGCACGGGTCCTCAGACGGCACTGCCCGTGCTCGACCGCTTCCGCCTGGACGGGCGCGTCGCGGTGATCACCGGAGCGTCGTCCGGTCTCGGCGCCGGATTCGCCCGCGCCCTGTCCTCCGCCGGTGCGACGGTCGTCCTGGCCGCGCGCCGTCGGGAGCGCCTCGACGCCCTCGCCGAGGAGCTCCGCGCGGCCGGCGGTACGGCATCGACGGTGGCCTGTGACGTCGCGGACCCCGAGGCGTGTGCCGCTATGGTCCGCGACGCGATGGACTCTCACGGGCGGATCGACGTGCTGGTCAACAACGCCGGCATCGGCACCGCGGTTCCCGCGCTCAAGGAGACGCCCGAGCAGTTCCGGGGCGTGGTGGACGTGAACCTCCACGGCGCCTACTGGGCGGCCAAGAAGTGCGCGGCCGTCATGGAGCCCGGGTCGAGCATCGTCAACGTGGCCAGCGTGCTCGGCCTGACCGCGGGATTCGCCCCGCAGGCCGCCTACTCCGCCTCCAAAGCCGCCGTGCTGGGGCTCACCCGGGACCTGGCCGCGCAGTGGGGGAGTCGGCGGGGGATCCGCGTCAACGCCCTCGCCCCCGGGTACTTCGCCTCGGAGATGACCGACGAGATCCCCGAGACGATGCTCGCCGACATCACCGGACGCACGATCTTCGGTCGGCTCGGTCTGCAGCCGGAGCTCGACTCCGCTCTTCTCTTCCTCGCCTCCGACGCCTCGTCGTTCATCACCGGGTCGACCCTCACCGTCGACGGCGGCATGACCCTTCACTAGCCCACTACCTCACTAGTTCTCGACCCAGGAGACATCACCATGGAATTCGCGCACAGCCAGCGCAGCGTCGAGCTGCAGGAGAACATGTGGGAGTTCATGCGCGAGCATGTGTTCCCCGCCGAGCCGGTGTGGGCCGAGTACCTGCGGACGCACGGCGACCACGAGCACCCGCCCGTCATGGAGGACCTCAAGGCGGAGGCGCGGCGTCGCGGGCTGTGGAACCTCTTCCTGCCCGAGTGGTCCGGCATCTCCAATCTCGAGTTCGCCGCGGTCTCGGAGATCTCCGGTTGGTCGCCGGTGATCGCCCCTGAAGCCATCAACTCGCAGGCGCCCGACACCGGGAACATGGAGACCTTCCACCTGTTCGGGACCGACGAGCAGAAGGCCGCGTACCTCGAGCCGCTCAAGGAGGGCAGGATCCGGTCGGCCTACGCCATGACCGAGCCTGACGTGGCCTCCTCCGACGCGACGAACATCCAGACCGTCATCCGCCGCGAAGGCGACGAGTACGTGATCAACGGTCGCAAGTGGTGGATCACTGGAGTGGCCGACGAGCGCTGCGAGATCTTCATCGTCATGGGCAAGACGGACGAGACCGCCGAGACCCACCGTCAGCAGTCGATGGTCCTGGTCCCGCGCGGTACCCCGGGGCTCACCATCGAGCGCAACCTGCCGCTGTTCGGCTACCAGGACCAGCACGGCCACTGTGAGCTCGTGTTCTCGGACGTCCGGGTGCCGACGTCAAACCTGCTCGGCGAGGAGGGGGCCGGCTTCGCGATCGCCCAGGCGCGTCT
The DNA here is from genome assembly GCF_000349585.1 of Dietzia sp. UCD-THP. Lineage (NCBI taxonomy): Bacteria > Bacillati > Actinomycetota > Actinomycetes > Mycobacteriales > Dietziaceae > Dietzia > Dietzia sp. UCD-THP. The sequence continues at coordinate 19,012 of NZ_AOSR01000012.1, read as the reverse complement.
GGGCCCGGGCCGGATCCACCACGCCATGCGCGCCATCGGGATGGCGGAGAGGGCGTTGGCGCTCATGGTCGACCGGGCCAAGTCGCGCCACGCCTTCGGCGGGTATCTGTCCGAGCAGGGCGTGGTGCAGGAGCACATCGCCAACTCCCGCATCGAGATCGACCAGGCACGCCTGCAGGTCCAACACTGCGCGTGGATGATCGACACCGTCGGGGCCAAGGAGGCCCGGTTCGAAATCTCTGCCATCAAGGTGATCGCGCCGCAGGTCGCCTGCACCGTGATCGACCGGGCGATCGAGATCTTCGGTGGCGCGGGCGTCTCCGACGACACGCCACTGGCGTACTTCTACGCCTGGGCGCGGGCCCTGAGGATCGTCGACGGCCCGGACGCCGTGCACCGCCGCACCATCGCGCGCGGCGAACTCAGGCGCACCCCGCCGTTCATCGGGTAACACTAGGTTTTCCCACCAATTCCAGGTGGACCGAGTTGGAGGAATGCAGGATATGGGAGCTGTAATCGTCGAGGCCGTGCGCAGCGCGGTCGGCAAACGCAATGGTGGTCTGGCCGGGGTGCATCCGGCCGATCTGTCGGGCACGGTCCTCAACGCTCTGGTCGAGCGCGCCGGAATCGACCCCGGGATCGTGGAGGACGTGATCTGGGGGTGCGTGACCCAGGCCGGCGAGCAGACCGGTGACATCGCGCGCACTGCCGTCCTCTCGGCCGGCTGGCCCGAGACGGTGACGGGTGTGACCATCGACCGCCAGTGCGGCTCGTCTCAACAGGCGCTGAGCTTCGCCGTCGCGGTGGTCGAGTCCGGCTACCACGACGTGGTGGTGGCCGGCGGCGTCGAATCCATGACCCGTCAGCCGATGGGCAGCTCCATCACCGGCGAGGGGATCCCGTACGGGCAGGACTTCCTCGGTCGATACGACGGCACCTTGCCCAACCAGGGCGTCGGCGCCGAGATGATCGCCGAGCGGTGGGGCCTGTCCCGCACGCAGCTCGACGAGTTCGCCGTGGCCTCGCACGAGAAGGCCGCCGCCGCCCAGGACGCAGGGTTCTTCGCCGGACACATCGTCCCGGTGACCACCCCGGACGGCATCTTCGACACCGACCAGGGCATCCGACGCGGGAGCACGGTCGAGGGGTTGGCCGGGCTCAAGACCCCGTTCAAGTCCGACGGCGTGATCCACGCCGGCAACGCCTCGCAGATCTCGGACGGCTCGGCGGCGATCCTGGTGATGAGCGAGGAGGCGGCCGCCAGGTACGGCTGCACCCCGATTGCCCGTGTCCACACCGCCACCCTGGCGGGCGACGATCCGGTCATCATGCTCACGGCCCCGATCCCGGCCACCGCCAAGGCCCTCGAGCGTTCGGGCCTGACGGTCGACGACATCGGTGTGTTCGAGGTCAACGAGGCCTTCGCCTCGGTGCCGATGGCGTGGCTCGCCGAGACCGGAGCCGACCCGGCCAGGCTCAACCCCAACGGTGGCGCGATCGCGCTCGGCCATCCGCTCGGCGGCTCGGGTGCCCGGATCTTCGCCGACCTCGTCCACCACATGAAGAACCAGGGCATCACGTACGGCCTGCAGACGATGTGCGAGGGCGGTGGCCAGGCCAACGCCACCATCATCGAGCTGCTCTGACGGCCTGGCATCCTCAGCCGGCGCGCATTCTCAGCCGGCGCGCATTCTGAGCCAGCGTGCATCTGCAGCCGGCGTGCATCTGAGCGAGCGGCTGCCCGGGGACTCACAGCCGCCCCCCGCGATGAACTCCGGCCTGCGCATCTGCGCACGCCAGACGCCATCGTCGGGGGCGGCTGTGTTGTGGGCGTACGGGCGCGCGTGCGGATGCCCGGCGCGCGTGCGGATGCCCGGCGCGCGTGCGGATGCCCGGCGCGCGTGCTGATGCCCGGCGTGGGAGGGCCGGCGGGGGAGCGGGGTCGGGGCGGGTCAGGCCCCGGTGAGTACGACGGCGCGGCCGAGGACCTCCCCGCGGTCGAGCGCCTGGTAGGTCTCCGGCGCCTCCTCGAGCCCGACGCGCCGGGAGATCACGCTGCTCAGATCGAGTCTCCCGGCGGCGAGCAGCCGGATGAGTGCTGGTACGTCCTGCCGGGCGCGGGCGCCGTAGGAGCCCTTGATCTGGATCTTGCGTCGCACGACCCGCGCGAGGTCGACGTCCAGCACCGTTCCTGCCGGCGGGATCCCCACCACCACGACCCTGCCGCCCTCGCGCGCGATGTCGGTGGCCTGGCGGGTGGTGGCCGCTGACCCCAGGGCCTCGAAGGTGGTGTCGACGCCCCTGCCCCCGGTGATCTCCATGACCGCCTCGGTCGCATCGACCTGCCGCGAGTTGATCGTGTGGGTGGCGCCCATGCGCCGCGCCAGGGCCAGCTTCTCGTCGTCCACGTCGATGGCGATGACCGACTCCGCGCCACCCACCGCCGCGAGCTGGACGATGTTCTGCCCGACGCCTCCCACGGCCACGACCGCGACCGACTCGCCGGTCCGCACGTCACCGACGTTCCGCACCGCACCGTATGCGGTGAACAGCGAGCACCCCAGGATCGCCGAATCCGCGAGGTCCAGTTCTTCCGGGAGTGCGAACACCGCGGTGGCGGGGGTGACGCTGTACTCGGCGAGGCCGCCCATGGAGTACATGGAGAGCGGCTGACCGTCCGCCCGGTGGAGCCTGGTCTCCCCGTCGTAGAGCGTCCCGCGAAGACGGTTGTACTCGAAGAACGTGGAGCACAGATCCTCCATCCCGCGGGCACAGTTCTCGCACCACCCGCACGGCATGATGAACGAGCCCACCACGCGGTCGCCCGGGCGGACCGCCGTCACGCCACGGCCGACCTCGGCGACGACCCCGGAGACCTCGTGTCCCAGTACTCCGGGCAGGGGGAACCGCACCTCCCCCTTCATCACGTGCAGGTCGGTGTGGCACACCCCGCAGGCGGTGTTGTGGATCAGGACCTCACCCTCTGCCGGTTCGGGGATCGGGATGTCCTCGATCGCCAGGGGGGATTCTGTGTCGACGCACACCGCAGCCTTCATGGTGGCGACTGTACGCAGTGACGAGCGTCTCAGCGCCCTTCGGCGGTGAGGCGTTCGGTGTCCACCCCCAGAGCCGGTGCGGGCCCGGTGGACAGGTGCCTGCCGTCGAAGGTCGCGGGGTGCGCGGCCGCGAGGTAGGACCCGATCCCGGGTTGCTCCACGGGCGAGAAGAGCGGATTGGCCTCGAGATCGCCCTCCGCGACCACCTGGTCGAAGGTGCGGTACCGCTCGTGCAGCACCGACGAGTCCGCCAGCGCCCGGGTGACCTCGTCGGTGGTGTGCGCGGCGAACCACCGGGCGAACAGCGCGGACAGGACCTCGCGGTACGAGTACCTGTCGGCCTCGGTGTCGAAGTCGGCGCCGGTCGCCGACTCCAGGGCGTCGACGGCATCCCGGGTACCGGTCACCCGCGCCAGGTCGTGGAAGTGTCTGGTGGTCAGGGCGACGACCATCACGCGGCCCCCGTCGGCGGTGGTGAAGTCTCTGCCGAAGGTGCCGTAGACGTAGTTGCCCACGGCAGGACGCGAGGAGCCGTCGATCTGAGGTTCGGTGAGGTAGCCCAGCGTGCCGGCGGTGGCCAGCGCGACGTCGTCGAGAGGCAGGACGATCCGTCGGCCCCGGCCTGTCCTCTCGCGGTCACGGACTGCGGACACCACGGCCAGGGCGGCATGCAGGCCCGCCGCGACGTCCCAGGCGGGCAGGACGTGGTTGACCACCTGCCCACCACCCGGCCCACCACCCGGCCCACGACCCGGCCCACCACCCGGCCCACGACCCGGCCCACCACCCGGCCCACGACCCGGCCCACCACCCGGCCCACCGTTCTGCCCGGTGATCGCGGGAAATCCGAGGGCGGCGTTGACGGTGTAGTCCACCCCGGGGCGGCCGTCGCGGCGTCCGAGCAGTTCGAGGGTGATGACGTCGGGCCGCTCCGCCGACAGGCGCTCATGGCTCATCCAGTCGCGGCCGCCGGAGTTGGTCACGAGGATGCCGCCGCCCTCCCCGGGGGCGGTGACGAGGTCCCGCAGCGCCCGCCGACCGCGGTCGGAACGCAAGTCGAGGGTCACCGAGGACTTACCCCGGTTGAGTCCGGTCCAGTAGATCGACGTGCCGTCCGGGGCGACCGGCCAGCGGTGCACGTCGGCCGCTCCACCCACCGGATCGACCCGGATGACCTCTGCGCCGAGCTGCGCGAGCGTGAGCCCGCACAGGGGAGAGGCCACGAAGCTGGACAGTTCGACCACGCGGATCCCGCTGAGGGGTCGCGGCTCGCTCGGGTCGGTCATCGGTGGCTCCCGTGGGTCCGGTGGTGGCTATTGCCCTGCTCTCTAATTGATGATAATGGTTTAGGCATCGCTGCACCGGTTCCCGGTCACGCGAGGTTCACGACGAAGGGCGCAACATGAGCGTGCAGGCGGACACCGCGCGGTCAGGTCTCGGAGCGGGGTCGGAAGCCGCGGTGGGGCCCGGGGTCGACGCGGAGGACTTCGCTGCGATCCTCGCCGCGACCCGTGACTACATCCGGACGGTGGTGATCCCGCGTGAGCGGGAGATCGCCGACGCCGACGCCGTCCCGGACGACATCCGGACCGCGCTGGCCGAGATGGGGATGTTCGGATACGCGATCCCGCAGGAGTGGGGCGGTCTCGGGGTGAACCTGTCCCAGGACGTCGAGTTGGCGATGGAGTTCGGGTACACCAGCCTGGCCATGCGGTCGCTGTTCGGCACCAACAACGGGATCGCCGGGCAGGTCCTGGTGGGCTTCGGTACCGACGAGCAGAAGGCCGAGTGGCTGGAGCGGATCGCCTCGGGTGAGGTCATCTCGTCCTTCGCCCTGACTGAGGACGGAGCGGGGTCCAACCCGGCGGGACTGGCGACCAGGGCCGTCCGGGACGGAGGGGACTGGGTGATCGACGGAACCAAGCGGTTCATCACCAATGCCCCGGTGGCGGACCTGTTCGTGGTGTTCGCCCGGACCCGGCCCGCCGACCAGCGGGGTCCGGGCATCGCCGTGTTCCTCGTCCCCGCCGACGCGCCCGGGGTCACCGTGGGGCCGAAGGACCGGAAGATGGGGCAGGAGGGGTCCTCGACCTCCGAGGTGGTGTTCAGTGGGGTGCGGGTCCCGGCCTCGGCGCTGGTGGGCGGAGACGAGGACGCCGGGTACCGCGCGGCGATGACGTCCCTGGCCCGCGGCCGCGTGCACATCGCCGCCGTCGCCGTGGGATCGGCGCAGAGGGCGCTCGACGAGTCGCTGACCCACGCGGCCACCACCACGCAGGGGGGCACCGTCGTCGGCGACTTCCAGTTGGTGCAGGCGATGATCGCCGACCAGCAGGTGGGGGTGATGTCCGGTCGGGCCCTCGTGCGGGAGGTGGCGGCCAAGTACGTCTCGGGAGAGGACCGACGGATCGCCCCGTCCGTCGCCAAGCTGTACTGCACCGAGATGGCCGGGAAGGTCGCGGACCTGGCCGTGCAGATCCACGGCGGCACCGGGTACATGCGCGGTGTCGCGGTCGAGCGGATCTACCGGGACATCCGCCTGCTGCGCCTCTACGAGGGGACGAGTGAGATCCAGAAGCTCATCATCGGCGGCGGGCTGATGCGTGGTGCGACCCGCGAGGCCGGCGGGCGATGAGCGGTGACGGACCGCTCCCTCTCGAGGGGATCACGGTCCTGGCGGTCGAACAGGCCGTCGCCGGCCCGCTGGCCACCCGTCATCTCGCCGACCTCGGGGCCCGCGTCATCAAGGTCGAGCGCCCTGGTGAGGGTGATTTCGCACGGTCTTACGACGACGCCGTCCACGGGCAGGCCTCCCACTTCGTCTGGCTCAACAGGGGAAAGGAATCGATCGCACTCGACCTGGCCTCCGACCACGGTCGCCGGGTCGCGCTCGACCTGGCCGACCGCGCGGACGTGGTCCTGAGTAACCTGGCTCCCGGCGCGATGGAGCGGTTGGGCCTCGGAGCCGCCGCCCTCCGTGAGCGTAGGGACGAGCTCGTCGTCGTCACCCTGTCCGGTTACGGCGACGGGGGGCCGTACTCCGGCCGCAAGGCCTACGACATGCTCATCCAGGCCGAGACGGGTCTGTGTTCGATCACCGGCACCCCCGAGAGCCCCTCCAAGTCGGGCGTCCCGGTCTCCGATATCGCGACCGGGATGTACGCGCTGTCGGCCGTCCAGTCGGCGTTGTTCCGGCGGGAACGGACCGGGCGGGGCGCCACGATCGAGGTGTCCATGTTCGAGGCGACGGCCGAATGGATGGGGCACCCGATGTACGTCCGGGTGTACGAGGGCCGGCAGCTCGGTCGCATGGGGTTGTCGCACGCCTCGATCTGTCCGTACGACGCCTTTCCCACCAGGGACGCCTCGGTGCTCATCGGCGTACAGAACGACCGTGGCTGGGCGGCGCTGGTGCGCGAGGTGTTCGGACGACCGGACCTCGTCGACGACGAGCGTTACGCCACCAACATCGCCCGGGTCTCCCGCCGCGCGGAGGTGGACGCGCTGATCAGCTCCCTGTCCGGCGAGTACGGGTCCGAGGAGTTGGCGGACCGGCTCGACGCCGCCGGCGTCCCGGCGGCCAGGCTCAACGATGTCGGGGGGCTGGTCGACCACCCGCAGCTCGACGCGCGGGACCGGTGGAGACAGGTCGACACCCCCGCAGGACCCGTACGCGGACTGCGACCGCCCGTCGACTACGCAGACGTAGAGCTGCCGATGGGGCCGGTGCCCGCACTCGGGCAACACACGGACGCGATCCTGGCCGAACTGGCCGGTCGGACACGAGGAGAGGACACCCATGGCACTGCTCGAGGGTAGGACGGCGGTCGTCACCGGCGCCGCGCGCGGGATCGGGCTGGAGATCGCCCGGACCTTCGTCGACAACGGCGCGCGCGTCGTTGTGGGAGACATCGATGACGAGGCGGGCGCGGCCGCGGTCGACGAGTTGGGCGGGCAGGACAGGGCACGCTACGTGAACTGCGACGTCCGCGAGGGCGCGGCGGTCGAGCACCTGATCGACGTGGCCGAGGACGCGTTCGGGTCGCTCGGGGTGTTCGTCAACAACGCCGGGGTCACCCGCGACGCCACGATGCGCACGATGACCGAGCAGCAGTTCGACGACATCATCGCGATCCACCTCAAGGGCACGTGGAACGGCACCCGCGCCGCCGCCGGACGGATGCGCGAGCACGGGGGAGGATCGATCGTCAACGTCTCCTCGATCTCCGGGAAGGTCGGACTCAAGGGTCAGACCAACTACTCCGCCGCCAAGGCCGGGATCGTCGGGCTGACCAAGGCCGCCGCCAAGGAGGTCGCCTTCAAGAACGTGCGGGTCAACGCCATCCAGCCCGGTCTCATCCGGACCGCGATGACCCTGGCGATGCCGCAGCACGTGTGGGACGAGAAGATGGCCGAGATACCGATGGGACGGGCCGGCGAGCCCTCCGAGGTGGCGCAGGTGGTGCTCTTCCTGGCCAGCGACATGTCGAGCTACATGACCGGCACGGTCCTCGAGATCACCGGTGGCCGCCACATCTGAGCCGCGCGGCCGGGTCGGGAACGCCCGGCCGGGTCAGCCGTCGAGGTCCCACCGTATCGGCCGTGCGAGTGCCTTGTGGAACCGCTTCTCCAGATAGGTGGTGTGCTCGGTGATGTGGGCCGACATCAGGTGGGACGACGTGTCCCCGTCGCCGTCCGCGATGGCGGCGTAGATCTCCTCGTGGATGTCGCAGGTCAATTCGCGCTGTCGCCTGGGATAGGTGATGCCCATCGAAGCGCCGGCGATCAACCCGCTCAGTGCGTCGAAGAGATAACCGAAGAGCGCGTTCCCGGAGCTCCAGGCCACGAGCTCGTGGAAGCGCTCGGAGTTCGCGGAGAAGGCGGCCTGGTCGGTCAGCTGCTCCCGGGTCAGGCGGAGGTTCTCGGCGAGTCGGGCCAGGCCGGCATCGTCGATCCTCGCGGTGGCCAGACGGGCGACGGTGGGCTCCAACGCCGTGCGGGCCTCCATGATCGTGGAGAACGGTGCGTTCTCGAACTGCAGGAGCAGGCTCAGGGTGGCGGCGAGCGTCCCACCGTCCGGTTGCTGCACGATCGGTCCGCCACCCGGGCCGGGCTTGAGCATGAGGACGCCCTGCAGCTCCAGGTAGCGCAGCGATTCCCGCAGCGTGCCGCGGCCGACCCCGTAGTGCTCGAGCATGAGGTGTTCCGGCGGCAACCGGTCACCGACGGTGTTGCCGCGACGGGAGATGTCCTCGACGATCTGCTGGGCCACCAGGAGGGCGGTCTTCTTGGGACGACCCATCCCCGGACGAGCGCCGCCTCCTGAACTCATGACAACCATTATCCCCGTTTCGATCGTCAGGGCATGAGAACGGTGAACGACCAGTCCAGGACGGGAGCGTCGCCGTCGTCGCGGTGGGCGGTGACGAGTGACCGGAGGTCGAGCGCCGTCCCGCCGCCGGGGAGGTCGTCAGCTGCCCCCACCACGAGGTCGCTGCTCAGGGTGTCGCCCTCGCGAACCGGGCCCAGGTGGTCACACGAGTGCCAGCCGAGCACGGTGAGCATCGTCGGCAGTGCGCGGGTGGCCTGGGCCAGTGCGAGCCCGATGGTGTGGCCACCGTAGACCAGCCTGCCGGTCCCCGAGACGCGGGCGTCGTGGTGCGTCTGGGCGATGTTGGTGGTGAGCCGGGCCAGCTCCGGGGCACCGGAGACCACGTCGGCCCCGGGTCGCAAAACGGTTCCCTCGGCCGGGAGGGGGTCGCCGGCCCCGGGGACCGCGGCGCGGTACGCGGCCACGTCCCACCCGGCTGGCGTGGCCCACGGCGGGGTGGGGGCGACGCCGACCGTCGTCAGGTCGTCGGCGTGCTCGCACGACGCCGGATCGATGCCCGGCGTGAGCGGAAGCATGGCGCACCGGTGGAAGTCCAGGACGGTCCGCCCGTCCTGGTCGGTGGTGGTCACCCTCAGGGCGGCCAGTCCGGTGGGGGCGCGACCCGGTGAAGCGCGGGTGGTCCTCAGCCCGACGACCTCGGTCCTGGTGGACAGGGTGTCCCCGATCGCGGGCGCCGTGTGCAGACGCAGACCGCGGTAGAAGAGGTTGGCCCTGACGCGCTGGGTGAGGACGGAGGACTGACCGACCGCCACGTCGACGACCAGGCCGGGGTGGGCCACCGTGCCGCCCGTGACGGTCTGGGCGAGATGGCGGTCCAGGGGGAGCCTCAGGCGATCGCCGAGGATCGCCTGATGGCTGGCGGCGAGCCCGTCCGTGAGGGTGACGGCCGGGGCGTCGACGATGACCTGACCCACCGCCAGCTGATCGAAGTGGGGTCCGCCGACGGGGAGGTGGCCGCGACTGTCCATGACCGCCATCCTAGGCAATCCATGAGCATGATTATTGACGGATGTTCGGCGGGTTGGGACGATGGGCCGACGTCCACCCGGGCGGACGACCGAGCGACGACGACGAGGTGCTGCGCGGTGCCGGACCTGAACGAGGACGAGGCCTACCTGGTCGCGACCGTGCGCGGGTTCATCGACCGCGAGGTCAGGCCGTCCGTCCGTGCGACCGAACACGCGGACTCGTACCCCGAACGCTGGATCGAGCAGATGAAGCAGATCGGGATCTACGGTCTTGCCGTGCCCGAGGAGTACGGCGGGATGCCGGTCTCGATGCCCTGCTTCGTGCACGTGACCGAGGAGCTCGCCCGCGGGTGGATGTCGCTCGCCGGTGCCATGGGCGGGCACACCGTGGTGGCCACGCTGCTCACCCGGTTCGGGACCGCGGAGCAGAAATCCGCCTACCTGCCGAGGATGGCGACGGGGGAGGTGCGGGCGACCATGGCGCTCACGGAGCCGGGAGGGGGATCGGACCTCCAGGCCATGGGAACCACCGCCCTTCGCGACGGCGACGACCTCGTGATCACCGGCGCCAAGACGTGGATCTCCAACGCGCGCCGTTCCGGCCTCATCGCGCTGCTCTGCAAGACGGATCCCGCGGCCACTCCCGCGCACAGGGGGATCTCGATCGTCCTGGTCGAACACGGGCCCGGTCTGACCGTCTCCAGGGACCTGTCCAAGCTGGGGTACAAGGGCGTCGAGACGTGTGAGTTGGCGTTCGACGGCTATCGCACGCCCGTCACGCAGATCCTCGGCGGGGAGCCGGGGCGGGGGTTCGCCCAGATGATGACGGGCCTGGAGACCGGACGGATCCAGGTCGCGGGCCGTGCCCTCGGGGTCGCGGCGGCCGCCCTGGAGGACTCGCTCGCCTACGCGCAGCAACGGGAGTCGTTCGGCCAACCGATCTGGAAGCACCAGGCGATCGGCCATCGCCTGGCCGACATGGCCACCAGGCTCTCCGCCGCGCGCCGGCTCACGCTCCACGCGGCGGAGCGTGCCGACGCCGGCGAGCGCTGCGACATGGAGGCGGGGATGGCCAAGCTCTTCGCCTCCGAGGCCGCCATGGAGATCGCGCTCGACGCGGTACGGATCCACGGCGGCTACGGGTACTCCACGGAGTACGACGTCGAGCGGTACTTCCGGGACGCCCCGCTCATGATCGTGGGCGAGGGGACCAACGAGATCCAACGCAACGTCATCGCATCGTAACTGGTGCAGCGAGGAGGACTGTCATGAGGGTGTTCGAGGGGCTGGAGCAGCTCGAGGCCGAACTCGGCCGACACGTGGGGTACAGCGACTGGTTGGAGATCACGCAGGACCGGATCGACGCGTTCGCCGAGGCCACCGGGGACCACCAGTGGATCCACGTGGATCCCGTCCGCGCCGCGCAGGGGCCGTACGGCGCCACCATCGCCCACGGGTACCTGACGCTGTCCCTGCTGCCGGTGCTGGGGGCGGAGGTTCTGGACATCCGGGGATTCCGGATGATGATCAACTACGGCGTCGACAAGGTCCGGTTCCCGGCCCCGGTCCCGGTGGGCTCGCGGATCCGTGCGGGCATCGAACTCACTTCGCTCCAGCGCAAGTCCGCCGGAGTCCAGCTCAACAGTCTGGTGACCGTGGAGGTCGAGGGCTCCGACCGTCCGGCGGTCGTGGCCGAGACCGTCCGGATGATGGTCGAGTGAGGCGGGGGCCGAGTCCCACGAATTCACGATGAGTTAACTCACAGTCGTGTGATTCGGGCGTAGCGTGACTCTCAACGGTCGGTGGGGAAGCCGACCGTCGGGAGGTCCCAGCCGATGATCGACGCACTCGATCGGGAGGGGGCCGGCACCCGGCCCCGTCACCACCAGGTGACCTGAGCCGACCGGTCCACCCCCAGCTCGCCCGCGGTGCCGCGGGCCAGGAGTCCGCCGTGACCGACACCGTACGCACCTACGTCCTCGACACCTCGGTTCTGCTCTCTGACCCGTGGGCCGTCACCCGCTTCGCCGAGCACCGCGTGGTGCTGCCCATCGCGGTGATCGGGGAGCTGGAGGGCAAGCGACACCACCCCGAGCTCGGCTACTTCGCCCGAGAGGCCCTCCGACTCCTCGAGGACCTGCGCCTGCGCCACGGACGGCTCGACGGCGACCTGCCCATCACCGACGAGGGCGGCACCCTGCGGGTGGAGCTCAACCACACGGACCAGACGATCCTGCCGACCGGCTTCCGGAACACCGGCGAGGATTCCCGGATCCTGGCGTGCGCGCTCAACCTCCGCGCGGAGGGCCAGGACACCGTCCTCGTCTCCAAAGACGTGCCGCTGCGCGTCAAGGCCGGATCGGTGGGTCTGCCCGCAGACGAGTACCACGCCCAGGACGTGGTGCTGACCGGGTACAGCGGGGTGGCCGACCTGCCCGCCACCCAGGATCTCGTGGACACCCTGTTCTCCGACGGTGGGGCGTCGCCGCTCGCGGCCCGCGCGGCCGGGCTGGACGTACAGGCCCCGGTCCACTGCGGTATCCGGGTCCAGACCGAGTCGTCGTCGGCACTGGCCCGCGTCACCGACGGCGGCGGATTGAAGCTGGTCCGCGGGGATGTCGAGGTGTTCGGCCTGCGGGGCCGTTCCGCCGAGCAACGCATCGCCATCGACTGTCTGCTCGACGAGTCGATCGGGATCGTCTCACTCGGGGGCCGGGCGGGAACGGGCAAGTCCGCGCTCGCCCTGTGCGCCGGGCTCGAGTCCGTCCTCGAGCGGCGCCGCCACCGCAAGATCGTCGTGTTCCGGCCCCTCTACGCCGTGGGCGGCCAGGAGCTCGGCTACCTCCCGGGCAGCGAGAGCGAGAAGATGTCGCCGTGGTCCCAGGCGGTCTTCGACACCCTCGAGGGACTGGTCAGCGAGAACGTGATCGACGAGGTGATGGACCGGGACATCCTCGAGGTGCTCCCGCTCACCCACATCCGGGGCCGGAGCCTGCACGACTCGTTCGTGATCGTCGACGAGGCGCAGTCACTCGAGCGCAACGTGCTGCTCACCGTGCTCTCCAGGCTGGGAACGGGTTCGCGGGTCGTGCTCACCCACGACGTGGCCCAGCGTGACAACCTGCGGGTCGGTCGCCACGACGGCATCCAGGCGGTGGTGGAGAAGCTCAAGGGTCATCCGTTGTTCGCGCACGTGACCCTCAACCGCTCGGAGCGGTCGGCGATCGCCGAGTTGGTGACCACGATGCTCGAGGAGTTCCACCCGGACGCCCTGCCCGGGGAGTTGCGCCGGATCCACGCCGCCTGACCGGCGCGCTGCGTGCCCGGGCGTTCCCGGGCCGGGCACGCACCGCTCCAGGGTGAGAGAGCCGGCGTCACCGCTCGCGGTCGAGCCCCGTCATCCCCAGCACGTCGAGGCGGCGGTCCAGCTCGTCCTCGCTCAGTGGGTCGGGGACGAACCCCAGGGCGATCACGGCTTCGCGGATCGTCATCCCCTCCGCCAGCGCGTGCTTGGCCACCCGGGCGGCCTCCTCGTAGCCGATGGCGGAGTTCAGCGGGGTGACGATCGAGGGCGAGGACTCGGCGTAGCGGCGCATCCTGTCGACGTCGGGCTCGATCCCGTCGATGCAGCGCTCGGCGAACAGCGTGGTGGACGTGGTGAGGATCCGAGCGGACTCCAGGACGTTTCGCGCCATCACCGGGATCGCGGTGTTGAGCTCGAAGGCCCCTGTCGCGCCGGCCCAGGCCACGGCCGCGTCGTTACCCACGACCTGGGCGGCGACCTGGGAGATGGTCTCGCAGAGTACGGGGTTGACCTTGCCGGGCATGATCGACGACCCGGGCTGCAGGTCCGGCAGGTGGACCTCGGACAAGCCCGTCATGGGACCGGATCCCATCCAGCGGACGTCGTTGGCGATCTTCGTCAGCGAGACGGCGATCGTCCGCATCGCCCCCGAGAGCTCCACCAGACCGTCACGGGCGGACTGCGCCTCGAACGGGTCCGCGGCCAGGCGCAGCTCCTCGAGCCCGGTGAGGGCGCGCAGTTCCTCGACCACCGCGGAGCCGAACCCGTCCGGTGCGTTGAGGCCGGTGCCCGCGGCCGTGCCGCCGATCGGGAGCTCGCCCACCCGGGGCAGGGTGGCGCAGACACGCTCGGCCCCGGCCCGGAGCTGGCGCGCGTACCCCCCGAACTCCTGGCCCAGGGTCACGGGGACCGCGTCCATGAGATGGGTGCGGCCGGACTTGACCACGTCCCGCCACTCGACGGACTTCCGCTCGAACGACTCGGCCAGCCCGCTCAGCGCTGGGACGAGTTCGGTCAGCGCCACCTCCGTCGCCGCGACATGGGTCGCGGTGGGGAAGGTGTCGTTGGAGGACTGCGACATGTTGACGTCGTCGTTCGGGTGCACGGTGACACCCTCGGCCGCGCACAGCGACGCGATGACCTCGTTGGCGTTCATGTTGGAACTGGTCCCGGACCCGGTCTGGAACACGTCCACGGGGAAGTGCTCGTCGACCTCCCCGTCGGCGATCCGGCCGGCCGCGGCCACGATCGCGTCGACCTTGGTCTGCTCGAGGAGCCCGAGACGACCGTTGACCGTCGCGCAGGCGGACTTGAGGAGGCCGAGGGCGCGGATCTGTGCGCGCTCGAGGCCGCTGCCGGAGACCGGAAAGTTCTCCACCGCCCGCTGCGTCTGGGCCCGCCACAGCGCATCTACCGGTACTCGGACCTCGCCCATGGTGTCGTGCTCGATACGGAATTCACTCTGGTCAGCCATACGGGCCAGAGTAGGCGTGGCCGCCGCGACGTGCAGCCGCTCCGCGGGCCCGGGCGGGTCAGCTGTCGCGGGACCCCTGACCGTAGTCGACCGCGGAGAACTCGCGGAGTTTCTCCATACGGTGGCGGGCCTCGACGTGCCGCACGGTACCCGACTTGGACCGCATGACCAGGGACCTGGTGACCGCGCCGTTGGAGCGGTAGCTCACGCCGCGGACCATGTCGCCGTTGGTGATGCCGGTCGCCGCGAAGAAGCAGTTGTCGCCCTTGACCAGGTCGTCGGTGCCGAGGAACGCGTCGACGTCGAGACCGGCGTCGACCGCCTTCTGGCGTTCGGCGTCGTCCTGGGGCCAGAGCTGCCCCTGGATCTCGCCGCCCATGCACTTCATGGCGCAGGCGGTGATGATGCCCTCCGGGGTGCCGCCGATACCCATGAGCATGTCCACCGAGCTGTCGTCGGAGGCGGCGGCCACGCCGCCGGCCACGTCCCCGTCCATGATCAACCGGACCTTGGCGCCGGCCGCACGGATCTCCGCGATGAGCTCGGCGTGCCGGGGGCGGTCGAGGACGCACACCGTCATGTCCCCGACGTCGATGTTCTTGGCCTTGGCCACGGAGACGATGTTCCACTCGGTGGACTTGGACAGGTCGATGTGGCCGACCGCATCCGGTCCCACGGCGATCTTGCGCATGTAGAACACCGCGGAGGGGTCGAACATCGCGCCCCGCTCCGCGACGGCGATGACGGCGATGGAGTTGGGGCGGCCCTCGGCCATGAGGCGCGTGCCGTCGATCGGATCCACCGCCACGTCGACGGCGGGTCCGTGCCCGGTGCCGACCTTCTCGCCGTTGAACAGCATCGGCGCCTCGTCCTTCTCGCCCTCGCCGATCACCACGACGCCGTCCATGTCCACGGTGCCGATGAGCTCGCGCATGGCGTCCACGGCCGCGCCGTCACCCCCGAGCTTGTCGCCCCGGCCCACCCACCGGCCGGCCGCGAGCGCGGCGGCCTCGGTGACTCGGACGAGCTCCATGGCGAGGTTACGGTCGGGACGTAGGGCGTCTGACATGTGGCGTCGGGCTCCTCGGATAGCTGCAGGCGGACGGGCAGGGGCGGCTCGCCGCGCGATGGGGTGTCGGCGCTCATTGTTGCACCTGTCGGCCTTCGCCGGGGGCCAGGCGCCCGACATGCCCCGGCCGGGTGGGATACTCGACGCCGTGGCCGAGCCAAAACCGAGAATCCTGCAGGGTAACCGCGACATGTTCTGGTCGGTGGTGGTTCTCATGGTGATCGTCGGACTTTTCGCCGGCGTGTCCGGGCAGTGCACGTTCAGCCCGTCGGGACCCCAGCAGGGCGCGATCCCCGAGTTCGACGCCGAGGCGTCCCTGCGTCAGGACGCGAGGAGTCTGGACTTCCCGGTCCGTTCCCCGGACGTTCCGGAGGGATGGACCTCCAACTCCGGGCGCGTAGAGAGCTTCGCCGACACCACCTCGAGCCACGTGGGATGGGTGACGGGGGAGCGTAGCTTCGTCGAACTGGTCCAGTCCGACGCCCCGGAGGACGCGTTCCGGTCGCTGAACGGTGGCCCGAGGCCGAACCGGACGATCGTGCCGGTGACCGGGCGGGAGTGGACCGTGTTCACCGGTGACGACGTCCGCCCGGTGTGGGTCCTGGACCTGGACGACGTGCGGGTGGCGGTGACCGGGTCGGCCACCACCTCGGACTTCGAGGCGCTGGCCGCGGCGGTCCAGGACGCCGAACCGCTTCCCGACAGTCGATAGGCCTCGGCGACGACGAGGTGTGATCTCGACTAGGTGCGGTCGCCCGAGTCGTCGTCGCCCAGAACGGCGTCGATCCGGTCGCGTGCTCCGTCGAGGTGCTCGGTGCACCGCGCGGCGAGTTCCTCGCCGCGCTCCCAGAGCGCCAGGGAGGCGTCCAGGTCCTGCCCACCGGCCTCGAGGATGCGGACCACCTCGATCAGCTCGTCGCGGGCCTCCTCGTAGCCGAGCTGGGAGACGGGGGTCTGCTCGTCGGACATCAGGACTGCTCCTCGGTTGAGTCAGGCTCGGGTGTGGCGGGCGCGGGTGTGGTGGGCTCGGTTGTGGTGGCGGCGGTCCGGCCCGCGGCGGGGGTGGAGCCCAGGACCGCGGCGGACAGGGCCCCGTCCGAGACCCGGATACGCAGCTGGGATCCGGGTGGCGCGTGGGCGATCGACGAGACCACCCGTCCGTCGTGATCCCCCGCGACGGACTGGACCACCGCGTACCCGCGGGCCAGGGTGGCGGCCGGTCCGAGTGTGGTGAGTCGCGCCGCGAGGTGGCCGAGTGACGTGGACTCGGTCTGGATGATCCGGGTGATGTCGCGGCGGGCCGCCCGGAGAGCCTCGGCCACCACCTCGGCCCGGGACTCCACGATCCCGTACGGGTTCGCCATGACGGGTCGGGAGCGGATCGCGGCGAGCTGTGCGCGCTCCCGCTCCACCCATCCTCGCAGTGCGCGCGCGGTCCTCGCGCGGGCGTCGGCGATCCTGCGCCGCTCCTCGACGACGTCCGGGACCACCCGTTTGGCGGCGTCGGTGGGGGTGGCCGCGCGCAGGTCGGCGACCAGATCGGACAGGGGGGAGTCCGGTTCGTGCCCGATCGCGCTGACCACGGGTGTGCGACATCGCGAGATCGCCCGGACCAGGGCCTCGTCCGAGAACGGGAGCAGGTCCTCGACCGAACCCCCGCCGCGGGCGAGGATGATCACGTCGACGACGGGGTCGGCGTCGAGTTCGGCCAGCGCCTCCAGGATCTGGGGGACGGCCGACGGCCCCTGCACCGCGGTGTTGCGGACGGCGAACCGCACGTCCGGCCACCGCCCGCGGGACACCTCGACCACGTCCCGCTCGGCCGCACTCGCGCGTCCGGTGACCAGTCCCACGCAGGTGGGGAGGAACGGCAGCGGTCGCTTGAGCCGCGGATCGAACAGGCCCTCGGCGGCGAGGGCCTGCTTGAGCCGCTCGATGCGGGCGAGGAGCTCGCCTATGCCCACCGGACGGATCTCGGAGACCTGGAGCGAGAACGACCCACGACCGGTGTAGAAGCGGGGGGTTCCGCGGATCACGACCCGGCTGCCCTCGGTCACCGGCACCGGAGCCTCGGAGATGAGCCGGGGCGGGCAGGTGAGGGTCAGAGAATTGTCCACCGAGGGGTCGCGCAGGGTGAGGAATGCGGTCCGGGTGCCGGGGCGCAGGCTCAACTGGGTGATCTGGCCCTCGACCCAGACGGCGCCGAGCCGGTGGATCCAGTTGGCGATCTGGTCCGAGACCACCCGGACCGGCCACGGCTGTTCGGGGGTGCTGGGGGACCTCGAGGTTCCGGCGGTCACGTGGAGCGCGGGGTGACGCGGCCGGTCGGGACATCGGGGTCGTCACCGTCGTCACCCGCGCCGCCGTCCGCGCTCGCCGCGGTGCCGTACCGGGCGCTGCCCCCGGGTGTGTCGAGATCCTCGTCGAACGTCGCCCATTCCGGTTGATCCGATCGGGCGGGGAACACCGCCGCGATCACCCGGTCCCCCTTGACCGCGAGCTCCGCGACGGCCTGACCGGCGTGGAGATACGTCTGCACCAGGTTGCCGGCGACCTTCACCGGGACCGTGGGAAGCGAGACCGCCGCCTGGACCGCACGCCCGGGGAGCTCCGCGGCGTATTCGACCGCGGAGGCGGCCACGCCGATGGAGACGCGGGTGAGGAAGAAGGGTCGGAGCATGGGAACCTCTCTGCCGGGGGGCGTCCGGGAGGCGTGATGGTCGGAATCCAGTATGAACCGTACCCTGGTGCCATGACCGAGCAGACCGACATGATCGCCGAACCGGCAACCAAGCGAGTGCTTCTCGCGGAACCGCGTGGCTATTGCGCCGGCGTCGACCGGGCCGTCGAGACGGTCGAGAAGGCCCTGGCCAAGCACGGTGCACCGCTGTACGTGCGCAAGGAGATCGTCCACAACAAGCACGTGGTGGAGTCGTTCACCGACCAGGGCGTGATCTTTGTCGACGAGACGGACGAGGTCCCGCACGGGTCGAACCTGGTGTTCTCGGCCCACGGGGTCTCCCCGGCCGTCCGCGAGAGCGCCCTGCAACTGGAGTTGACCACGTTCGACGCGACCTGCCCGCTCGTCACCAAGGTCCACACCGAGGTCAAGCGCTTCGCCCGGGAGGGGTACTTGATCCTGCTGGTCGGCCACGAGGGCCACGAGGAGGTCGAGGGGACCGCGGGAGAGGCGCCCGACGTGGTGACCCTGGTCGACGGCCCGGAGTCCGTCGACGCCCTGGACATCCCCGTCGACACCGAGAAGCTCATCTGGCTCTCGCAGACGACTCTCAGCGTCGACGAGACCATGGAGACGGTCCGCCGGCTCAAGGAGAAGTACCCGACGCTGATCGACCCGCCGTCGGACGACATCTGCTACGCGACGCAGAACCGGCAGGTCGCGGTCAAGACCATGGCACCGCAATGCGACCTGGTGATCGTGGTGGGGTCGAAGAACTCGTCTAACTCGGTCCGGCTCGTCGAGGTGGCCCTGCAGGCCGGTGCGCGCGACGCCCACCTGGTCGACTACGCCAAGGAGATCGACACCTCGTGGCTCGAGGGTGTCACCACGGTGGGCGTGACCTCGGGCGCGTCCGTCCCCGAGTTGCTGGTGCGCGGGGTGGTGGACCTGCTGGCCGACCACGGTTACAACGACGTCTCCTCGGTGCGGACCGCGCAGGAGACCATCACGTTCTCCCTGCCCCGCGAGCTCCGGGTTCCCAAGAAGGTCTAGGAGACTGCTGAACAAG
>NZ_AOSR01000129.1:0-5920 GCF_000349585.1 Dietzia sp. UCD-THP | reverse complement strand
TTCCTCGAGATGAACACCCGTCTCCAAGTAGAGCACCCGGTCACCGAGCAGGTCACCGGTGAGGACCTGGTCGAGTGGCAGTTCGTGGTGGCCTCCGGCGGACGGCTTCCCCGTTCGCAGGAGGAGATCCCCCTCGACGGGCACTCCGTCGAGGTCCGCCTCTACGCCGAGGACCCGGCGAACGACTACCTGCCCTCGCCCGGGACGGTCCATCTCCTCGAGGCGCCCGAGGAGCCGCAGGCCCGCTGGGAGCTGGGTGTGCGGTCGGGAAGCCCGGTCTCGAGCCGCTATGACCCGATGATCGCCAAAATCATCGTCGACGGCCGGAGTCGTCTCGAGGCCATCGACCGGATGTCCATGGTGCTCGGCCGGCTCCGGGTGCACGGGGTCGCCACCAACCGCGACCTGCTCCGGGCAATCCTCGCCGACGGGGACTTCCGCACCGGGCAGCTCTCGACCGCGCTCCTGGACGACAACCCGTCCCTGGCCGAGCGTACCGTGGACGACAAAGCCGAGAACCTTCACGCCGTGGCTGCTGCCCTGCACACCGCTCTGCGTCTGCAGGAGCGCAAGACGATCCAGCCGTTCACGGGTTTCGGCTGGCGAAACGTCCGCAGCCAGGCCGACATCGTCGAGATCGAGGGCGAGCGTGGCACGCACACGGTGGGCCTTCGTCTCGAGCGCGACGGCCGCTGGACCGCCGAAGTCGGAGAGTCGACCCTTGAGATCCGCGTCCTGGGCGATTCGGGCTCCAGGCTGGTACTCGACGCTGACGGCCTGCGCCAGGTCTTTCAGGTGGCCGAGTACGGGCACGAGGTGGTCGTCGATTCCGCGCGCGGCAGCTACCGGTTCACGGAAAAGACCCCACTGGAGTATGCCTCAGACGCCGCCGAGGGCGGGGGAGCGGTCACCGCGACGGTGCCGGGCGCCGTCGTCGCCACTCCGGTCTCCGTCGGGGACCGGGTAGAGACCGGCGACACCCTGGTGGTGCTTGAAGCCATGAAGATGGAGCACCGCTACACCGCCGAAGAGGCGGGAGTTGTGGATAAACTCCTTGTTGCTGTCGGCGATACCGTCGACTACCAGCAGTTGCTGGTCGTGGTGACCGGGGACGCCCAGTCAGAGGCGGCGTCATGACCGGCCATCAGAAAGTCGTCCGCATCGGCAGTATGAGCGGTTTCCTCGGTGACCGGTTGTCCGCCGGCGTCGAGCTGCTCGAGTCGGCCGAGGTCGACATCCTCACCGGGGACTGGCTGGCGGAGCTGACCATGACGATCCTCGAGCGTCAGCGACGCAAGGACCCCTCCCGCGGATACGCCAACTTGTTCCTCACCCAACTGGAGCAGATTCTCGGCACCTGCGCGGACCGCGGGATCCGGGTCGTATCCAACGCCGGCGGCCTCAACCCGCCGGGAGCAGCCCAAGCCGTCGAGAAAATGGCCGAGCGACTCGGTCTGTCGATGACCGTCGGCCACGTCAGCGGCGACGACATCCACGACCGGGTCCCGAACTTGGTGGCCGACGGGGTTCTCCTCGACGCCGACACCGGCGAGCCAATCACCTCCGACGCAGCCCTGGTCGCCAACGCCTACCTGGGCGGGTGGCCCATCGTGAACTGCCTCGAGCGGGGCGCGGACATCGTCGTCACCGGCCGCGTCACCGACGCCGCACTCATCGTCGGCGCCACCGCGTGGGCACACGGCTGGGCCCAGTCCGACTGGAATCGGCTCGCGGGCGCGGTGGTCGCCGGCCACGTGGTCGAGTGCGGTGCGCAGGCCACCGGCGGCAATTTCGCCGGGTTCTCCGGGATTGAGCGGATCGAGACCGCGGGTTTCCCGATCGCCGAGATCCGCGCCGACGGCAGCAGCGTCATCACCAAGGGCGAAGGGACGGGCGGAGCCGTCACCGTCGACACCGTCACCGCGCAACTGCTCTACGAGATCCAGGGTCGCGAGTACCTCAACCCGGACGTCGTCACCGACCTGCGCTCGATCCGTCTTAAGCAGATCGGCCGGGACCGGGTCGAGATCTCAGGCACTACCGGGAGAGCACCGACGTCGACGCTCAAGGTCTCGATGGCCTACCCGGGGGCCTTCCGCAACGCCATGACCCTGGTCATCACCGGCCGCGACCCCGAGGCCAAGGCCGAACTGGCCGAGCGAGCGGTGTGGAGCCGCATCCCCGGCGGCCGCGACGCCTTCGCCGACGTCGACGTCTCACTGCTCGGCCGCCCCGTCGAAGACCCACAGACCTTCGGCGAGTCGATCTCAATGCTGCGCATCGCCGTGGCCGGTGACGACGAGAGGCTAGTCGGCCGCGGATTCTCCTCCGCCGTCGTAGAGACCGGCCTATCGAGCTACCCGGGCTTCTTCACCACCACCCCACCTACCCCTGCGGTCGGTTACGCGGTGTACCAGCCTGCGCTGGTGCCGGCGGACCTCGTCACCGCGTACGCCACTGTCGGCGACGACACCGTGAAGATGGCGCCGGTCGGCGCGACCGCCGGCGTCTCCTCGGGAGACGGTGGGAGACCCCACGACCACCACGGTGACAACAACGACAGCAACGAGGGCGGTCGCGGCCGCGGCGCTGCTGGTTCACCTGCGAACGATGCGAGCGGACCGACTGTCTCGGTGGCGCTCGGCGACTTGGTGCACGCCCGCTCGGGCGACAAGGGCGGCAACGCGAACGTCGGGCTGTGGGCCAAAAACGAGACCATCCACGACTGGCTCGAGGAGCACATGACCGCGGAGAGGTTCTCGGCACTCGTCCCCGGCACCACCCCGGACCGCGTCACCCGGGTGCCGCTGCCCAACCTGAACGCCCTGAATTTCGTCATCCGGGGCCATCTCGGCCGCGGCGTGTCCTCGAGCCTGGCGTTTGACGCGCAGGCCAAGGGACTGGCCGAGTACATCCTGGCCCGCCACGTCACCGTATCGACTGACCTCGTGGAGGAACGATGAATGCGACTCCGGCCGAACTGGTCCGGCTCGAGGTCTCCGGTGGCGTCGGGAGCATCGTTCTGGACTCCCCGCACAATCGCAACGCGCTGTCCCGACAGCTCCGCCGCCAGCTACGGGATCAACTCGCCGCCGCGGTATCCGACGACGATGTCCGGGTCATCGTGCTGACCCATCTCGGTCCGTCCTTCTGCGCAGGGGCCGATCTCAGGGAGATCGGCACGGCGAGCGACGAGACCGAGGTCGAGCTCGGGGAGATCGTCGAGCTCCTATGGTCCAGCCCGAAGCCCGTGGTGGCCCGGATCGCGGGCCCGGTTCGCGCCGGCGGCGTCGGTCTGGCCTCGGCCTGCGACATCGTCGTGGCCTCCGACCAGATCTCCTTCGCCTTCACCGAGGTCCGAATCGGCGTGGTCCCAGCCGTGATCTCGGTGCCGGTGCTGCGACGGATGCGCCGCCACCGCGCGGTCGAACTCTTCCTCACCGGAGCGACGATCGACGCAGCCACCGCCGTCACCGACGGCCTGATTAACCGGGCGGTCCCCGCAGATCAACTCGACGCCGAGACCAACCGGGTCACAAGAATGCTCATGCGTGGCGGCCCCAAGGCGCTCGCAGGCACAAAGAAACTTGTCGCCGAATCCCGGACCGACGACGGCCGCAGGCGGATGGGCGAACTGAACAGCTGGTCCTTGTCCTTCTTCACCTCCGACGAGGGCGTCGAGGGGCGAACCGCCCTCATGGAGAAACGAGAGCCGAATTGGTGTTTTACCGAAATACGACCGGAGGCATCTACGGATGATGGCTTTTCACGGCCGCAGAAGAAAATTACGAAAATTTGAAGTCACCCGCATCCGCCAATCCCCCGCTTCCAAGGCGCCCAGGAGGCTCATCTCACCAATGTCCCGACCGTTAGCTGCTTTTCCCTGGAAAGGACCAATTCAGACTAGTCATGCAGAGCTATCCACAGGCCTCTGAAAGCCACGCTGATTACGACCACACGGTTTAGCTCTCACGGGCGGTCCGCCCGGAAACTACAGACTTCTGAAAGTAACAAATACGAAAGAAGAGAACACTCATGGCCGATGCAATCCAGTCGAACAGCAACACTACGAATCTTCCTTCTACATTGCCGGCGCTGCTCGCCAGCCAGTCCCGTGACTCCGCTTTCCTCCACTGCACGGACAGAAGCTGGACCTACGGGGAATTCTCGGACGCCGCCGCACAGCTGGCGGCTGGGCTGATCGCAAGTGGAATCGGGCATGGTGATCGGGTGGCGATCGCCGGGCTTAACTCGGCCGAGTGGTTGATCACCTGGCACGCGACGGCACGGATCGGGGCGATCTTGGTAACCCTGAACGTGTCCTACCGCGAGCGGGAGTTCGAGTACATGCTCAACCAGTCCGGTGCGGTGATGCTCGTATGCGAGGCCTCAGACGGCGACTTCGACTTCGTCTCGTTCCTAGACCGTCTACGACCCAAGTTGCCTCTGGTGGACCACTACATCTTCGTGGGTGGAGACGGATTTGAGGGCAGTCGACGGTGGGACCAGGTCCTGACCCTCGGCGGGGATGCAGACGAGCTAACGACAGCAGAAGCGAACGTAAGCCCCGACGACCCTGCAGTCATCCTCTACACATCCGGCACCACCGGTGACCCTAAAGGCGCTACCCTCACGCATCGCAGCATCATCGCCTCAGGCCTCGCTCAGGCGCATCACCTGGATCAGACCGCGGACGACGTCTCCATCGGCCATATGCCGCTCAACCACGTCGGTGGCATGACTTGCACCGTCACCGCGTCGATGACGGTCGGAGGGAAGGTCGCACTCCTTCCCCGATACAGCCCAAAACTCGCCCTACAGACCATCGCAACCACGGGCGTGACCATCTTCATCGGAGTCCCCACGATGTATCGGATGATGATGGCCCTACCGGAGTTCCATTCAACGGACACCTCCACGGTGCGACTGTGCATTGTCGGCGGGTCAAATGTGGAGCCCGCCACCGGTCGGCAAATCCTCGCCTCTTTCGAGGGGATTCGGCTGGCGAATCTGTACGGACTATCGGAAACATCAGGCGGGTGCATCATCTCCCCCAAGGGTGAAGACCTAGAGAACTTGGTCGAGACCCTCGGGGTGGCTATCGGTGACTTCGACGCCCACATCGCTGACCTCGATGGCAACATCCTGGGTCCGGACCAGGAGGGAGAATTAATTATCCGTGGCAACTGCGTGGCGGCTGGCTACTGGGAAAAACCAGAGGACACTGCGGAAACATTCCGGTCTGACGGATGGCTCGCTACCGGCGACATGGCCATCAAGCGATCGGACGGCCGGATTGTCCTACGCGGTCGGAGAAAAGAGATGTACGTCCGTGGCGGGTACAACGTTTACCCCGTGGAGGTCGAAAACGTCATCGCCCAGGACGAGTCGGTCGCGATGTGTGCAGTGATCGGGGTCCCAGACGAGATGCATGGCGAGGTGGGACTCGCCTTCGTGGTTGCCAAACCTGGAGCCGACCTCGACACCGACGCTCTCTTGCGACGGTGCACCAGCTCGCTCGCCAAGTACAAAGTCCCGTCCGAGATACGTCAGGTGGAGTCATTGCCCCTCACCCCGGCAGGGAAGATAAGAAAAGTCGCTCTCCGGCAGTGAATAGCACCTACCCTCCAACGGTCCCGATTCGCAAGGACGTCCAAGCCCCTGCCTAACTCCGTTAAACGCATTAGGAATGGTCCTCGATTAGCTTGGGCTCGGGCACTAAGGGGTTGGGCAGACGCCGTGCAGAGATCCCTGGTGCCGGCTTCGCCCACGACAGCGTCGCCCGGTTTTGCCTTTGCAGGGCCCGGTACAGCGTCGACCGACCCACTCCGAGATCGCGGGCGATCGCCGACGGCCCCTCCCCTTTCTCGATCCGGTTGCGGGCCTTATCGATCTGCTCGGCGGTCAAGACGCGTTTGCG
>NZ_AOSR01000128.1:0-2488 GCF_000349585.1 Dietzia sp. UCD-THP | reverse complement strand
GTTGTAGGGTGTGGGACGGGCGCGTGGCGACCAGCCAGCCCCTTTGCAGCTGTCCGCAATCGGTTGAAGTGGCTCCAGAGCTGTACGTCTTTTGGTCGCCGTCCGAACCGACGAATCACTTTCGAGACTGCATGCGCATAGCTTCAACCGCTGAAACAATGTCGACTTCCTGGACTTCTACTTCATTCCACTCGCTCCAGAAGTCTTTTGTTGCGCTAGCGGGTTTCACTTCTGGCATGTCGAGACGGATGCGTGTCGGTAGGATGATTGCATCCCCTAAAAGTATAGCCTCGCCAACATCGAGGAGCGGCAATGATGCGGTGAGGCTGTCCATGGTATCCGGCATGAGCCGCTTCACCACCGCTTGGTCCTGGTCGTTGGTCATTCTAAGTGCAATGAAGTTATTGCACTGTGAAAGGACGGTTCGACTAACATCCGATGGTCGTTGACTGACAACGAGAAGGGAGATGCCGTACTTTCGGCCCTCCTTCGCGATTCTCTCGAAGGAGTCGAGAGCCCTCAGCTCGGCTACATCGGCAACACCAGCAGGCAAGTAGAGGTGCGCCTCATCGCAAACGAACGTGATTGGGGTTCGTTTTTGCTCCTCCGTCCAGAAATGAATTTCGTAAAGAACTCGAGCAAGAACTCCAACGACTATGGGGAGAACGTCGCTCGGAACCTCGCTAAAGTCAATGACTTTGATTCCCGGATTCGTTCCTAAGAGGTCATTTGCAAGTTCGTGCAGCCACTCGTAATCTTCGGATTCGCCAGGAGGAGAAAACATGAAGGTGTAGCGTCGATCCTCTGTGCGACTCTTCATGCGGTTTATGAACCGTGTTAACCGACCGAAAAACGGGCCTTGTTTCTCTCTGCCGCCCGAACCGGAAACCATTGCAGTATCGTCCGCTGAAAGACGCTCAAACAAGCCGGAGAGGCTGAATGGAATAGGGCTGTCTACCGTGAACCTGTCAACAACGTCTTGACGGCCTTCTTTTATTAGGTGCTCTCGCTTGAGTTCGCGAACATGGTGCGTCAATCTTGCAGCCTGATTGGGCGCATTGTCCTCGGACCGGTCAAGTAGGAGCGCCTGCATTTCTTCCTGATTTAGCAACCACCAAGGAATGTACAGTGCGGCTTTGTTCGACTCCCTGTTGTCTCCCGGGCCCGCAATTCGGAAACCGCTGGCCGTTGGGCTTTCCCCCATCGTCAGCGGGCCGTATTCTCCGTGCATATCGAACACAATCAGATTTGGATGAGCAAGTGCCCTCGCGCGCTCGAGAATAAGCGCAACAGCCCAGCTTTTTCCGGATCCAGTACTTCCCAGTAGAGCGGCGTGGCGTTGGAACAGCCGGTCGCCATCAGCAACCGCAACAGCGGAGGGGTCGGCCACGAATGTGCCCAATCGCAGTCTCTTATCCGGATCAAGTTGCTTGGCGAGGAGGCCCATAAGCTTCTGCAGGTTAGTGCCCTCGACGATCCAGCACGGTGATTCGACAAGTGGGTAGCTGTCAGCTCCCCTCTTGAAGGTGTCCTTCTTGCTGCCGTGAACAGTGCGGTATGTGCCTAAGAGTACGACTCTAAGGAGGTCTCGCTGCCTTGCCTCCACGGGAAAGTTCCCGTCGTCAGACAACTTATCCAACATGGCTTCGTCTTGAAGGTCGCGGGTGACTCTGTCTAGAACCCCAACTAGATACTCTGATGAGCTGGCCCCCTGAAAAGCGATCAGACTTCCGACCCCGGTGCGAGTTAGTCTTTCGTGATCGGTGGCCTCGGCCCAGACGCTTGAGGTGTCGACGCGGAACGCGCGGCCGAGAGCCTCCGACGCAATGAATTCCAATGATGACTCGGTCATGTGTGCAGCACCTCTTCCACTAGGTGATCAATTTGCCACAGCGCTTTGTCGATTTCGGTCTCTTTTCCGTCCGTTCTTATTAGTGAACTGGCTAAATCTTCCGCCGCTTCGATGCCAATTGCCGATGAGTTCATATCGAGATACTCAAGGGCATTGGGGGTGAGGCTCTTAGATATTATCACTGCTGGAACGTCGGGAAATCGCCTCTTTAAATGGGTTTGAAGGTGCTCGTCGTTGAAGCCGTACCCAATAAATAGAAGCGCGGAAGCGTTTGCGATTGCCTCGTTCGCGCGTGTGCGTTGTGCGTCGAATGGCACCTCATAACCAAGTCGATATTTGTTCCCTCCCGGTGCAATGATTTGTTGAGCCCAAGGGAGCGGTAGTTCGCTACGATAGTTTCGGCCATCGTGGCTAAACCAATCGAGGCTTCCATGAGGTTTTGCGAGTCGAATGTGGGGCCGAGGACGAATTTGAATAGACGACGCTTTGCCGGCAACGGTTTCGGGCTTGAGTAATTCTTCTCGACTTAGATGCGCGTCGAGTCTGCCGATTGTGTGCCCATAGTACATTGTGTCCACACGCACGTTTGCGTGAGCGGCGTGTATTTCGATGAGGCGATCGTAGTTGGTAGTAATG
>NZ_AOSR01000127.1:0-1362 GCF_000349585.1 Dietzia sp. UCD-THP | reverse complement strand
CTTTAGAGTGCGCCCGGCGTCTTGCCGCCGGGCGCACCCACCAGCGGACACTGCGCAACCGTGCGGGCCCGGCCATCGCCGACGCTGTCGTAGCTGACACCTATCCTCGCCCCACCCGGTAACAGTTCCCTCAACACCCTCGAGGCCCCGATGACCGCAGCACTGTTCCCTCTACCGGCCGCACCGGACACGCAGCAGCTCTCTCTGCTCGGCGATCCCCGGCCGGTGCGCACCCCGGCGACACTGTGGCGCATCTGGCTCACCGACCCCGCCACCCGGCAACGGTTTGAGAACAAGCGCTACCGCCGCGGCCCCGACCAGTGCTGGCCCTGGATCGGCGCGATCTCCTCCACCGGACACGGTTCCTTCCGCGCCGCCAGCCTGCCTGGGCTCTCCCGCCGCGGCACCGTCCCCGCGCACCTGTACGCCTACCAACTCGCGCACGGCATCATCGACCGACTCGGCTGGAGCGCCCTGACCGACCCCATCCTGTGCCACCGCTGCGACTACGCCGGCTGCACCAACCCGAACCATCTACGGCTAGGCACCGCCGGCGACAACCGCGCCGACTACCTCACGCGACGACACAGCGCGAACAGTCCCCTCGGTGACACCCGCGGTCCAGCCGGCCTCTCCCGCGCAATCGCAGAGGCGATCCGCACCGCAATCGCCGCAGACGAGCCAGCGCACACTATTGATCACCGCATCGACGACGCCATCGCCACCGGGCAACCGTGGAGCCTCTGGTAGTCCGCCAACTGACCTACGGGGAGGCCAACTCCAGGACGATGGGTACGACACCGAGTGACAACCGGTGATCCACCGACCCCTACCGAGGATCAACAATGCCCGTTCTCCCACTTGCCACCACCACGCTTCCGCAAGACGCCTCGCAGGTCACCTTTCCGCTGGCGTATGACATCGCATGGAGCATGGTGGTGGTAAGCGTGATCGTCCTGGATGTCCTCGCCCTCATTCACCTGGCAAGACACCGACGGACTACATATGACTGGGCCTGGGCGCTCGTCATCCTCGCACTCCCGCTTCTCGGAGTGCTCCTGTACGCGCTACTCGGTCCTCGCCGCCGCAGCAGCGACAACACCGTCCGCGACACGGTCACCTCGCCCCGGTGATCGACAAGGCCGTAGCACCATCCAGTAAAAGCACCCCACCGCAATAGCGACCGGCACCCGATCATCCCCTGGGCGGCCGGGCGGCTTGGGCCGCACCGCACGCGCACACCGCATGGCACGTCTCATCGCCGAACGAACCGGGGCGACCGTGTGACCGGCGACCAGGAACATCCGACCACCCCGGTCCGCCGGGGGAGCGGCGCCCTCCGAGCCTGATCCTGCCCCCACC
>NZ_KB714674.1:6452-8376 GCF_000349585.1 Dietzia sp. UCD-THP | reverse complement strand
GTCGACGCCCGCCCCGGCCTGCGCGGGGGCAGGTCAGGGCGGGCATGAGGGTCAGCAGGCGTAGTAGAGCTCGAACTACATGGGTGCCGTTTGTGGGGTATGCACACGTGTGGGTGTCTTGTCAAACGTGCTGTTCATGGCGTTTTGGTGTTCGTGAGCGTTTGCCGGATGCGGGGGAGTTGCGTACTTTTTGCGTACCGTACGACAGTCACTTGCCGGGAGGGTTGACGAAGATCGACTATCGAATGCCTGTGCGATACTAGGCAGGTGTCCGTCATCGAGGAAGTCTACCCGCCGAACTGCCCCAACTGCGGATCAACCATGCGCCCCGGACGCTGCCTTGTGGGGTGGGACAACTCCCACGGCCCGAAAGGTGCCCGCGTCGTCTCGTGCCGCGAATGCGGGGAACGCTGGTACCCAACCACCCGGCTACGACCCATGACGGCGGATGAGCAACGGCGGGCATTCGGCAGGGGGCACAAATGACGAAAGCCGCCCCGGTAGCCCGTCATGGGTTACCGGGGCGGCATTAACGCTACTGGGGTAAGAATCTAAGGGCCTAGAAAAGGGCTACCCATACATTACCCCTCGGGAACGCTCATAGGGCCTCACAGGCCAACACACCAGGCAGGAACGACCCTTCTATCGCGCTTTCTTCTCCCACCGCTCCTGGGCCTTCGCCATAATCTCAGCCGGTGAAGGATTGTGCCGCGCATTTGCTGCGTGCTGACCACGATCCGACGCCGACATGCCCGACGAACCCTGCCAACGGAAGCCACCTAGAAGGCGATCAAGAAACGCACGCTGCGCCCGAATCTCACCGACCAAAGGGTTCATCACATCCTGATTGCGCGACCCACGAACCATCAACCGCCCGTCACGCTTCTCGGCTTCCCACGCCCGTTCCAAAACATCAATCTCATCGACCGTAGCCCTGTACAGCTCAATGCGCCGACGCTCATCAGGGTCAAGCGACAAAGCATCCACACTCCCGACCCCCAGGCGCTCAACCAACGCTTCCTTTAACTCATTGACAGCCCTATCACCGGGCGTAATCCGCTTCCGTCCCATATGGAACCCCTTCTCAAACCGTACTGTTTCACTACACTAATAAGCACCCACACACTGATAAGCACCGCCTATAACGCTCCCCAACGCCCTTGCACACACCCGCATAAACACGTATCGTTGCACGTCAAGCACCATTTCCGCCGAATCAGGCGACACTCCCCCAATGGACATCTCAGGTCTGGACTCCGCAGCGTTGCTCTGCCGCATTGACGCCCGAGGGCGGGGGCGGGAAGGGGGGAGGGATATACCCCCGCCCCTTTCCCGAACCCTCTTGTTGACGTGCCCCTTGGTGTGATCAGTCGGCCACGCGCTCGATGCGGTCGGCGTTCAGGAACTGCTCCACGCGCTCGGGGTACGTGTCTGCCGTTGCCGGTGCAAGGATGAACCCCTCGTACTCACCACGCCCCAGTCGGCGGAGTGTCTCGGTCTCGTTCTTGAGCCAGTCGCCAATTAGTCCGCGCGCAATGTCTCGGCGTCGAATGTCTGCCTCGGGTGAGCGGAGTTCGCCACCCTGGTTCCAGCGTGACGCGGGGGTGCGCTGGATGACATTGACCGTGCCGGGATCGGTCACGAGTGCCAAGGCTCGTGCCGCCTGTGCTGGCCGCTGCCCCGGTGCGGTGACAGTCCCTACTGCGACGTATGCGCGGATGGTGACGGCGTGCTTGTGCAGTTGCGTGAGGGCATCGCCGTATCCGCCATTGATTGCGGCTTCCGCGTCGGTAGTCGGGCAGTCCTGCGCGGCTTCCACGAGTCCGTTCAGGTGTGCTTCCACAGCCTTGTAGGTGGCGCTGGCGTACTCGGGAACGTATGCCTTGAACTGGTGGTCAAGCTGTGCCGTGGCACCGGAGAGAAG
>NZ_KB714674.1:3216-6380 GCF_000349585.1 Dietzia sp. UCD-THP | reverse complement strand
GGAGAGAAGTCCCCCTCGGATTGCGGCCTGGGCCTGCTCTGCTCGTGCGTTATGCGCTGCACACTGGTCAAGGATGGACGGCCACTGACGCGGGTTAGGTGCGGCTGCGAGTTCGTGGGCAACGTTCATCGTCCTGTAGTTCATGAGTTCGGCTGCTGCGTCTCGGCGCTTGAGTGTGTCAGCGAGGGGCTTGGGATAGGTGGGGGTGACTGCGAGTGCGGTGTTCGCGGCGTTGAATGCCTTCTCGATCATGGTGACGTGATTGCTCATAGCGTATCCCTCTCAGGGTTAGTGACGAATGCGGATAGTATTGCAAGTCGTCTATTGTCGAAATCTAGGTTTGCGGGGGCTGCTTTAGCCCCCTGGTAATGTCCACGTATTAGCAGGACAAGCGTTCCGGTAGGCGAGTGTCGGTTATTGGCGATTAACTCACGGATGGTTTCGGGGGTTGCTGTTCCGGGATCACAGTAGGTTGCGACTTGGGCCGCTGCGACACTTAGCCCGCTGACTCTGAGTAGCCCGTGGACGTGTGCTGCCCCGGTTATCGGATCGGATATGCGTGCTATCTCGGCGTCCTCGGCGGTCTGTAGCCGGTCCATTCGGGCCTGTAGGTGGGGTTCCCATTCGGCCCTAGCCCGCGGCAAGAATGAGCGCCATTCGGCTAGGTTGCCGGTCCTGGGCATGTTCTCGATCCATAGCCCCAACTCGCGGTAGACCAGCTTCATAGCGTCATCTAGGCGGTGTGGATACAGCTTGTACTGAGTCACAGAATCCTTTACCAATAGTGCGGTAGGGTCGTCCCTGTATTGCCGGGTAGGCGCTATATGGGAAGCTGCGTTGAGGATGTTCATGCCGGTTCGTGTTGCTGCGATTTCGAGTACATCGCCACTTCGTCAAGAATTTCCGCGAGCTTGTCCGCTTCATCGAGCGACATTGAGTATTCGACGCCGCCGATATTGAGTCGCACCCCGCCTTTAGAGGGTGAAACAAACCATCTCATCACCGGATTAGTAATCTTCACTGTCGGTCCTCCAATTTGTCAGCCGCATCGTGCAGCAAGTCAGCCAGTTCCCTCACACGTTCCGGGGCTATAACAATCCTGCGGCCCTTTCCCCGGATGCCCCAGTCAATGCAGATGCGTCCCCTGCGGGTGGAATGAACATCTAGTTCGTGTAAGGTGCCGATTTCCGTTTCCAGTTGGGTAATCACTCTGTCCCCTCGGGTGTTGTCCACACTTCCGTTGTGCGTTTGGCGAGAATGGCGGATAGGGCTTTGGCCTGTTTGTGGGTGAATCGGATTTCGACTACGTGTTCATTTCCGTAGGCGACTAGTCGGAGCTTGCCATTGTTCACCGACGCCTTGAATTTGATCGGGTCGTCTACGACTGTTCGTTTGCGTAGTTGGTCGTCGTTGTTGTGGGTGTTGAGGTCTGTTCGCTTTCCGTCTGGGCCGATAAGGTCGAAAATGTCGCGCATGTGTGATCCTTCCTGCCCCAAGAATGGGCTTGGGTATCGTCTGTTTTCAGCCACGAGGGATGCATAAGTCTCCTAGGCATGATTAAGGCCCCCAGGTGAGTCCCTGAGGGCCTTTAAACGGTATGGGTGAGTGTTTGTATAGGGGCGACTATTTGAGGCCCTTAAATCGGCTTCTGGCGGTCGCTGTCGATGATGGGTGCGGTCTGCCGGAACTCCGAAATCAACGCCTTATCGACTTCCTCCAACTTCTTGTAATTGCAGTCAGCACAAGAAGGGACGCAATTATCAAGGGAATGTTCCCCGCCTGCCGCTACCGGGATAACATGCTCCACATGCTCCCAATCTTCACCGCAGTAATAACACTCATCACCGTGACGCTCCACTAAACTCTGAATAGAAAACTTAATCACCTTTGGCTCAATGCCGTACTTTTCGCAACGCTCAAGGTAATACGCGGTACCTCCCCCAGGCTTAAGCTTCCGCCCGTTCCAGGGTTTGCTAATCAGCCATGAGTGAGCAATCTTCTGATACCGCCGATCCGAACCGAACTTCGCTGCGTATTCAGTAGCCAAACGCACAAGCGTTTCGTGATCCGTTTCCAGCAAGGCTTTCCTATAAGAATTGAACGCTGGCCCCTTATGGCTTTTCTTCCCGTAGGCGTTCCAGAACTCTTCAAACTCGGCACTATAGACACGAGTCCTGGTGCCGCATCCGCGTTCGACGGGATTCGAGCGTGGTCCGCGCGCCTTTCGGCGTTCCTCAAGGCAAGGCTTGCAGTTAACCGACTTGTCGCGGGCGTACTGATCCAACGGAAGGTTTTGCTTGCATCGTCGGCATGTTTTGGTTGTCATGTGTTCTCCTAGCAATCGAACAGGGGTTGAAGTCTGTGTCGATAGGGTGTGTTTCATAGCGCCTCGCGGCGCGGCATTGACGAGGAAAGGAAGGATTTACTGCTGGTCCGGTTGCCCTCGGGTTTGATCTGCTTGACAGGCAAGGATCGTCGCAAGCGCCGATGGGCAAGAGGGTTGGGTTTGCTTCTGCTTTTCTTCTATCGCTACGAGCGGAGCGAGTGCCCGCGCGGCGAGCGCACTACCTGGGGAATAAAGAATGGGCGGGTGAAGCCTAGGTCGACTTCACCCGCCCATATTGACCTGCAATATAAGGGGGGTGTAAATATCTGTTGCTATGTTGCTTTCACCATATAACCACTGGTGAGAGCCTTATACTTAAAGCAACACTGCTGTTGCTATCTGTTGCCTAGTGTTGCTTTACTCTGACCGAACGCAACAACGCAACAATGGCATTGCTACATGTTGCCTTTGGTTTATAGCCTCTGACCTGCAAGGACACCCCCAAGGCAACAAAGCAACACAGAAAGTCACCCCAACGCTGCGAGTTCAAAATCGTCGGCTTCAGCCATGCGGTACAGTCCGCGACTCATCTTCACCACGCTCTGAGAAGCAACCAGCCGCCCCAGATAGGTACGGACCTTCTTGGGGTCAAGCCCTGTCAAAGTAGCCAACTGCGTAGGCCCCATCGGTTCACCTGCCCGCTCTAGCGCCTCAAGTACGCATCGGCTATCCCCGCTGGTCCTACTTTGCTGCGCGGCCCTCACAGCTGCCTGTCGGGCTTCCTCAACGCTATTACCGTCAAGTGTCCACCCATTGCCGAACTTCAACCTGTACGCGG
>NZ_KB714674.1:1137-3173 GCF_000349585.1 Dietzia sp. UCD-THP | reverse complement strand
CTGTACGCGGATTCCTCGGTGTCCCTGCCGGTCACGTACAAGGTGCCGTCTGCCGATTCCCGCTCCCGTGACAGAAGCATGATGGTGTCACATGATCCAGCGATACCATTGGTGCCCGAAACCAGGTCCAGCCTGTCCTCTGAAGCCATTTTGCGCGTGTGGTGTACCAAGATTATCCCTGCGCCGGGATGACTTTCACAAAGTGCTTTCCACGGTTCCATCATTCGGTAATCAGCCCGGTACCCCTCGGCCTTCCCTGCCGGTACCGCTGCGGCCTTGGTGAACACGTCCACAATGACTAGGGGGCGCTGCCCGTCGTGTTTCGTCAGGAAGTAGTCGATCAATGGCACCGCCTCATTGGGGGGCAGTGTGACCACGCTTGTCCACATTGGGGGCAGTTGTTCGTCACCCAACAGTTGCTTTGCCCGCTGCTTGAGACGACGCTTACTATCCTCAAGGGATAGGTGCAGGACCGGGCGGGCAGGTCCAACGTCGATCCCTGAGAGTGCCTTCCCGCCGCTGGCGACTGCTAGGGCAATGTCCATCACGAACCAGCTTTTGCCCATCTTCGGCGGCGCTGCAAGCATGGTTAGCCCTTCGGGGATCATCCCGTCTACTACCCACTGGAGCGGCTCAAGGTGGAGTTGGTCTAGGTGGTCTCCCGTCATCAGGTATCGCTCCCATTTATTCTTTCCCGCGTCGGCTTGCTGGTACTTGGTACTGGGGACCATGGGAGTACCGCTAGTACCACTGTCTGCGAAGTCGCTATTGGCAAGTTGTTCGTGGTGGTCATCCTCGGGGTCGCTGAAGGGTACGTAGTCCCCAAATGGGTCAGTTGTGCTTGAAGTCATGTGTGGCCCTTTCGCCATTCGGTGCGCTCCACTCGGCGCTCAATTGAATGAACAGGTCGTGCGCCTGCTCGTGTGTCAACTTCATTTCCATAGGTCCGCAGTCCACGAAGTGCAGTCGCTCTCCGTTGCGTGCGGTCTTGGCTTTGTAGCGGAGCTTCATCACTCCCCCTTGGAGAGTCGCTGAATCTCGTCCTCGGGAATGCGGACGGTTCGGGTGCCCAACTTGACTGCCTTCAACTCACCACGCTTAATCAGGGTGTCGATGAAGTTCCGGCTCACCCCAAGCCTTGTAGCCGCCTCATCCTTGTCAATCATCATGGTGTTCGCCCTTCGGGTATGAAAAAGGCCCCCCAGGAGGTTTCCTGACGGGCCGATGCCGGTACTAGCCGGCTAAACTTGCAACTAAACTTCTAGGTGTGGAACTGTTGCTTTCTTTCCACACAAATAGTATAGCATACGGTGTCCACAAGAGTTGTCGCCTAAGACGTTTTCACTGGTCAGCGACTTTCGCCTATTCTTCACCCCTTCTTTTTCGTGTTTTTTTGGGTCCGCGACTTCTTTTTGGGGCTTGTGGATTGGGTGCCGGATTTGGGTGGTGTCAACCCCGCCCATACGGATGCAAGGCGTTCTCGTGCCGGATACATGGATTCGGGAATCTCGCATAGATGAAGGGGGTCTTGCACTTGAGGCACCTTCACATCCGATGCCCGGTCTTGCGCCTGGGGCCATATGGTTTCGAGTTCGCTCCGGTAGCGTGGTCCCGTGCCGTAACTCCGCATAAAGTAGAACCCTTCTATGTGTCTTTCTGAGGCGTTGAATAGTGGATACCCTCACCGGGGTATAGGAATACGATTTGAGGCGCTTAGAGAGGCGCACAGCCCGCCCTAATGGCCCCCAGGGGTAGGCCGCCCACATGATCTGAGCGACCTACCCGACATGGACCTTCAACCCATGCGCACGGGGCTAACGTGCCGCCCCAACTCATCAATGAACGTCTTGCTGTAGTCCAGGGTCGCATCATTGACTTGAGCCTCAAGCGACTCCTCCGACGTCTGACACTTCGGGCATAGGTAGCCGATAACGAACCCATCCTCATACACGGCGTTCCAGCCCTCGTCGTTGCGGCACCGCTTCCGACACCTGTCGCACTTGATCACCTTCACAGCTCCACCTCCGAGGGGATGA
>NZ_KB714674.1:0-1090 GCF_000349585.1 Dietzia sp. UCD-THP | reverse complement strand
CTTCCCGAATCAGGTTCACCACGAACTCAGCAAGGTGAGCCACAACTCCATGAGCGTCCGTCACGCTCATTCCCATAGCCATTTCGTCAACCTCGGCCATGCGCCGGTGATAGTCCTCGGGGCCTGCTGCCGCCGCTGTTGCCATGACGTAGTTCCACGCGACCCGGTGCGGGGTGAACGGACTCTCGTCAGCCTGGTCAAGGTCCGCCTTGTACTCTTCCAGTATCTCGATTTCTGCCTCAAGCCCCATTCGGCGCTTCTCCAGAAGCACGATGCTTTCCTCAATCTCCAGACCGGTGCTGTTAATCAGTGGCTTCTCCAGAAGCTCTGCCAGCCGGTCCCGCTCTGCCTGAGTCATTACCGTAATCACTGCTCTACTCCCTCTGCGGCATAGGCCGCTACGATTGCCGACTTCGTTGCCGACTTGTCCATGTTGTTCTCCCTGAGAAACCGATCAACCACCAGCGATGCCAGTTCGCTGATGATTTCCTCCGGGTCAATGTCTTCCGAACTCTGCCGCGCCCGATCCATTGCCGCGAAGAATCCGAACTTTTTCCGTTCCAGCAACTCGGCATGAGCCATGATGTGATCCCATGCCGCCCTAGTTGTGTCCTCCATTAGCCTTCTCCTGTCGTGTGCGCTACGCGCTTGCCTTGTACGTGTTGACCGTCCGTAACCATTCGTTGCCGGTGGTGTCTACGACAATGAAGCCGCCTGCCGTTGATGGGATCATGTGCATTCCCGTTGATTCGGCGTGCGAACGATTCCAAATCTGCGCGATGAGTTCGCCCATGAAGCACTTTGTGATGTCATCCGCCATGAGTGTTTCCTCCCTCCTGTGGGTAGTTGCGTTTTTGCTTGCGGGGTGGCTAGCCCCGCCGTCCGCTTCACACTGTTCAGTTCTCTGAATAACTTCGGGTCGGCCCGTAGGTCTCCCGTCAAGCGCCCCCTGTTACGGCCTGGGGGCTAGGCCGGGTGCTCAGACTCCGAGGACTGACTCGGCTTCCCGGTCGGTGATCCACTGCTCGACCACCGAACGGCGGTAGTACACCTTCCGACCGACCTTGAAGCTCTGCGGCCCCCTGCCGAC
>NZ_KB714673.1:11972-13188 GCF_000349585.1 Dietzia sp. UCD-THP | reverse complement strand
CTCTATCCGCTCCCACTGCTCATCGGTGAACTGGCGAAAACGTGACTTCGTCTGCCCCATACGGCCACGGTCTCGCGAGTCGCCACTCAACTATGGGAGACACGCCCTAGCTCGCCAGCAGTGCGCCAGGTTGAGCGATAGCCGACCATTCCTAAGCTGCAGTTCCAAAAACCTGCATGGGCGGTAATCGCTCCAGACAGTCGTTGTTAGCTCGAGGTTTCATTTCGAGGCGTCGACCCAGGCCACTCGGCTCGGGCCGATCAAATCTGGCGAACTCGCACGTCGCACGAATTAACCAGCCCGGCCACTCGGACACCAGGGATAGCTGACAAACCATCGCCGCCAGCGAGCCTGAAAGTGGCGTCAGCTGCTAACCTCGCCGCCATGAAACGTCGCGCATTAGTGCCGGTGCCCCTCGCTGTCGCAGCTATCACAATCACCGCAGCGAGTTCGGCCGCCGCGACCCCGCTCGCCGTGCCAGACGTCTCGGCGACGCTCGACGGCTCAACTGCAACCGTCGCGTTCACGACTCCGGACGAAGCAAGCATGTGCGGCAACATGATCTTGCCGCGCTCAACTGGCGATGAGCTGATTGAGTACGTCGACGCTCGCCCAACAGAATCGTTCGGCTTGTCAATTCCGAGCGACAGCCTGTGGCCCCTGCCTGGGACTGACATCGTCACGCCTACCGGCGAGACACTAACGACCACGCTCGCCGGGATGGACGACGGGGATTACACCGCCGTGTCAGTGTGCACCGCCACCATCGATGGGCAGACGTACAACACCTACGGCTACGAAGAATTCTCCATCGACACGACGCCAACCCTCGGCAGCCTCGACAGTTTGTTCGGCAGCCTTGGGGAGTAAAACTGCCGCACCTAATACCCGAGCTGCCCTACGATTCGCGGCTCGCTAGCGCCAAGCTCGCCAACCCGCTACCCCAGGGTATGCACAAACGCTCCCACGACCTGATGCCTAGGAAACGCCTGTGCAGAGCCCCGGGCCGGCGAGCAGGCGCTAACCTGCACGTATGTTAACGCCGATAACTTATATTATGTAAAGCGGCACTTGTCGTAATCGACAGCTGGCGCTTGACGAAGCCTTTGGCACAGGCGGACACTGCAGGACATGGAGACCCCTCGCCTGGTCGAGCTCATCGACGCCCATAAGCGCGCCTACGGTGTCAGCGAGTCCGAGCTGGCCCGCCGAATCG
>NZ_KB714673.1:0-11787 GCF_000349585.1 Dietzia sp. UCD-THP | reverse complement strand
GAGCTGGCCCGCCGAATCGGGATCACCCGCCAGAACCTGCACCACTGGCGCACTCATGGCGTGCGCGGCCTGCCGGCCCGCACCACCCTGGAGGGCGTCGCCGCCGAGCTACGTCTTCCGTATGTCCAAGTTCTCGAAGCGGCACTGCGTGATGCTGGCTACCTCGACGACGCTGCCCGCCTCATCGCCTAGTTCGATGAGTCCCGCGGCCCTGAACAGGACCACCAGAGCCTGCAGCGGGAACCCTCGGCGCCTACAGACGGGAAGCCACATCACATGACCGCCGTTGATCCGCTCGGCCCGGCGGCCTCGATTGCGGCCTTGAGTTCCACCACCCATCCGCTTGACGACCTGGCGACCCTGCCCGCGGCAGCCGGGTTGTACGCGTGGTGGACGGCACCCGAGATACTGCCGCAGCTTCTCGGCCCCGCCCATCCGCACGAGGACCTGCGCCTGCTCTACGTCGGGATCGCCTCGAACCTTCGGCGACGAATCATCAGCAATCACCTACGGCACAGCGGGAGCTCAACCCTGCGACGCACCATCGCCGGACTACTACTCGCCGAGCACGGCTACCGCACCGAGCGCACCGACCGCGTCGTGCTGATCGCCGAAGACGAAGCCCGACTCACAGACTGGATGCACACCCACCTTCGCCTGTCCTGGCGCCAGCACCCCTCGCCCACCGCTGTCGAGCCCACCGTCATAGAACGATGGGTACCACCGCTGAACCTCGACCATGCCACCGGTGCAACCCGCGACATCGTCAAGGCCGCCCGCATTGCCTACAACACGAGTGCCTGAACAGAGCCCCTGCCGGTAGCCAGTGATTCTGTAAAGCTAAAGCTGTCCGAGTTGTCGATAGCACGAGCTCGACTCTTCCCCGCGTGGTTCGCAGCTCGTTCGAACTCGGGACGACCCGACCTACCCAGAGGTGCGCATCGAGTCGATGATTCGAGAGCCTGTCAAGATTTCTGTGTATGCGGATAGTCAGTGGTAGGGGTTGATGCGGTCGGGGTAGGCGGCTGCGAGTTGGGCTAGGGCTTGTTTCCAATTCGTGGCCACTTGGCCTTCGACGGCCCGTCGTCTGCTACCTTGGCGGACCATTCAACTGGCCGCCCTCGTTTACACAGAGAACCCTTGCGATCTCCTCGATCGCTGCCGGCGCCAGTTGGCCCTCACATAAGTTATCCCCAACGAGCGGGTTCCAATCAGTGGAACTCGAAGGTCGATTATTGAAGCGGAGTACACCAAGCTGAAGGTGACCCCCGACCTAAGAAGGCGTTCGATGCACTTAACCGCTGATCAGACCATTGCAGTCGACCGTCTCGACTACGCCCGCGTAGCCGTAAAGCCGACATCGCCTGTTCGAGATGTCTTGGGTTCGACGGACGTTGACAGTGCTTACGCCGTTCAAGCTGCGCTGAATCAACGACGCATTGACGAAGGCGGCGTCGTCGTAGGTCATAAGATCGGTCTGACTTCCCCTGCTGTGCA
Organism: Dietzia sp. UCD-THP; assembly: GCF_000349585.1. Taxonomy (NCBI): domain Bacteria; kingdom Bacillati; phylum Actinomycetota; class Actinomycetes; order Mycobacteriales; family Dietziaceae; genus Dietzia; species Dietzia sp. UCD-THP. The sequence continues at coordinate 10,290 of NZ_KB714673.1, read as the reverse complement.
AAAGCAACTGGGCGTCAGCCAGCCCGATTCTGGAATCCTGTTCGAAGACATGCGGTTTCCGGATCGGGGCGAAATTCGGGCGTCAGATCTATTACAACCCAAGGTGGAGGCAGAAGTTGCCTTCATACTCGGTGCTGATCTCGTCGGAGAACTCAGCCTAGAGACCGTACGCTCGGCAGTTACCTTCGCATTACCGGCACTCGAGATTGTGGACAGCCGGGTTTCCGATTGGGATATCACGATCGTGGACACTGTTGCCGACAATGGGTCCAGCGCGGCATTTGTTCTAGGTCATCCTATGGTGCCCCTCCACGAGGTTGAACCCCGCGACGTCCAAATGCAAATGACGGTAGATGGGAAAACTGTTTCAACGGGCAGCGGCGAAGACTGCCTAGGGGACCCACTGAACGCCCTGCTTTGGCTTGCTCGCTCAGCTCAGAAATTCGGAAATCCGCTTCGCGCTGGTCACATCATTCTATCCGGCGCCCTCGGCCCAATGGCACCGGTCACTGCTGGGAGTCTTGTCGAGGCCTCTATCACGGGCCTGGGTGACGTCTCTGTCCAGTTCATCTCCGAGCAGGACGACTAAACAGGGAAGTAGCGAAGGTTAATCGGCGCAATCATCACTGTCGCAGCTTGATTGGCTGCAGACCATCGGGCTGGGGTTTTCCCAACTCTCAGATGCTTCGGTAGTCGCGGTTATATGAGAGGCCAATCTGTCGAGCCGCCGATTTGACTGTTTCGATATGGTTGGCCGGCTTGAATCGCGACGCTGCCCCCGCCAGGGAGATGGCAGCAATAGGCGCGCCTCTGGTATCGAGTATTGGTGCCGCAACGCAGACAACTCCGAGTGCGGACTCCTCGTATTCAAATGACACTCGCTTCTCCAAAATTATGTCCAGCTGAGCCGAGAGCAATCCGAGCGAAACGATGGTGTGGGGTGTTAGTCGATCCAGTGGTTGACTAAGCACAGATGCGCGGTCCACTTGGGGCGCGAAGGCCAGCAAGGTCTTGCCTATCGCTGTTGCATGGAGCGGCATCCTGCCGCCCAACCTCGAAGGCGTTGTCGTGGGATGGCGTCCGTCTTTTTTGTAGACGTAGAGGACTTCGTTCTGGCTACGGACTCCGAGTTGTACTGTCCCGTGTGTACGTTCGTTGAGTTCGTCGAGGATCGGGCTGGCGATCTCGATAAGATCGCGTCCGATTGGAGCGCGAATGCCCAACTCGAATAGGCGCATCGAAATACGGTACCTATTATCGCGCCGATCAACCAGGCCAGCGCTTTCCAATTCTTTTAGATGTCTGTGAAGCGTTGATTTCGGGAGTTCCGTCATGCTCAACAAGTCGGAGAAAGTTAGTGCCGTCCGATCTGCCATGAAGCTTTCCAGGATTGCCATCGATTTACCGAGGACGGTTGGCCGCGGTGGCTGAGATTTAGTTCTCAAAGGTAGCCTCAAAAATTGTGACGGTTGCTTCAATGTGTGATTGCATCGCCACGCGTGCCACTTCGGCATTTCGGGAGCGGATTGCACCGCGGATGACGTCGTGGTCGTTGTTGCGGAGCATGACGGCATCGCCTGTAACGCCTTTTCCGCCGATGGTACTGATGAAGAAGTCGCTCATATCCCACATTCGTTCGCTTAGGTCGACCATTACTTGGGAGTGGGCCATCCTATGAATAGCGAGATGAAAGTCTCGGTTACGAAACCGGTACTCCCTTGATCGGGTTTCAGCACTCATATGGTCGGGAAAGTCGTCGATAGCCGACCAAGCGGCGTCTAGATCGGCGATTTGGTCTTCGGTTCGACGACTAGCCGCGGCGGCGGCGATTTCGCCCTCAAAGCGTCCAAACATTCGGAAGAAGTCGCGGATCTCCCGGGGCGGGTACTGTGCGACCCTACAGCCACTCTGTGGCACGATTTGAACGATCCCGATCGCTTCGAGTCGGCGCATCGCTTCCATCACTGGCTGCTTACTTACGCCGAACTCTGTCTTCACTTCCTCGATCGAGATGCGCGACCCTGCCGGATACTCGCCATCGAGAAGCCGTTCCTTGAGAACGTCCTGGACGATAACCGACAGTCGCTGGCCGCGGTCACGTACCCGCCCCTCGCTACTCATCTCTGGGACCCAAGGTTGGGCGCTTCTGGCGCTCGACGATGCCCTTGCGGTTCATTGATGCCCATAGCTCATTGTGACGCGAGCTCGTGATGCTCCTGACTCTGGTCGCCATCTCGGGCATCGGGCCGGCCGAGCTTGCCTGGCATCAGCATCACAGACACGACGGAGATGACCGCAACTATTACCAGGTAGAGCACGACGAGGTCGGTGGAGTTGTTGACCGCGAACAGCGCTGTGGCGATCGTCGGTGCGAAGGCAGCACCAGCAAGCTGGGAGATGGTGTAGCCAACCGAGGCGCCGCTGTAACGCACTTCCGGCGTGAAGGCCAGGCTGAACAGCGACCCAGTGACACCTCCTGCTGGCGCCATCGCGAGTCCGAAGACGAGTATCAATGCGATCGCGAAGTAGACGGGATTCGCGGTGTTGATAAGCGCGAATGCCGGGACGATGGAGATGAGCATTGCCACCGCGCCGAGGAGGTAGATGGTCTTGCGACCCCACCGGTCAGAAAGCGATCCAAAGACTGGGTAGAGCACGGTAGCGATGACCGCTGCGATGAACACACCCATCAGCACCTGTGGTCTGCCCATCTCAAGGAAGTTAGATCCATACCCTACGAGGTAGGACATGCAGATATAGGCGAACACGCCCTGCGACAGGTAGGTGCCGGCCACGAGGAAAATCTCGCGGGGGTTGCGGCTGAACGCCTCAGCTATGGGCATTTTGACTAGCTTTTCCTGGTTGTGGCGAACAGCCTCGAACTCCGGGCTCTCCGATACAGATGCGCGGATGAAGAGGCCGATAATGACCAGGACCGCGGACGCAAGGAAAGGAACGCGCCAGCCCCACGACTCGAACGCATCGGCGGGCAGCTGAGAGGCCAGGAAGAAGGCTATCGTTGCGAGCCCGACCCCTGCTGGGGCACCCATCTGCGGAAATGCCCCGAAGAAGCCGCGACGCCCTGGTGGGGCATGTTCGACGGCCATGAGTGTAGCGCCGCCCCACTCGCCACCGACTGCGAAACCTTGGATGAGGCGGAGGACCGTGAGCAGAATCGGCGCCGCGATACCGATCGTGGCGTAAGTAGGCATCAAGCCCATAAGTGCGGTCGCTGCACCCATCAGGACTAGGGAAATGACCAACATTTTCTTGCGTCCGACACGATCACCGTAGTGACCGAAGACGATTCCTCCGACTGGGCGGGCGAAGAATCCGACTCCGAAGGTGGCAAACGATAGGAGCGCTCCTACAAGGGGGCTCGCGGAGGGGAAGAACAGCGCCGGAAAGACCAACGCGGCGGCCGTTCCGTAGATGAAGAAGTCGTAGTATTCGACTGTAGTTCCGATGAAGCTAGCCATCGCGACTTTAGTCGGCGAGGTCTTCGCGGGAGGTGCCGTGGTGCCGGTCATGAGCGTATCTTTCGTTGATCCGACCTCAGTCGAGGATGGCGGTGGTAAGGGCGAAACCGGCGATGAGTTCCTTGATCGGCCGGTAATACGAGTGAGTGACGGTGTACGGTCCGGCAGCAGACAGTGCCGCGTAACCGGCGATCCAGGTACGCACCTCGTGGGATGAATTACCGGCGATCCGGGTCATCTCGTCGGGAGTCCAGCTGTCCAAGGGAGTCAGATCACCGGATGAAACGATGTCGAGAAACTCGCGGTCCCAATCCGGGGCAAGATCCTGGATGTCTGCCTTTCCGGCTGCGAAATCTCGAGCTGCCTGGATTACTCTCTGCTGACGTGCATCCCGAGCTTCCGGCGACAGTGGGCCGCCTTGGCCCATTAACGCCGCCCGTTGCGCGTCGGTGGCGGTAGCGATCCTAGGGACGGGAGGGTCGTGCGAAAGACCACCCGAGGCGATGATTAGGACCTTCTTGCCCAGCTGGCTCAAGTAGCGCCCAACGGACTCTCCAAGGAGTCGAACCCGCTGCACAGGCGTGAAGGGAGGAGCAACTGAGTTGATGAATATCGGCACCAGTGGCTTGGCCGTAATGTCGCCGTAGATAATTTCCATCGGCTGGACTGCACCGTGATCGACTTCCATCTGCAGCGACACGGACAGATCGATTCCATCCCTCAGGACTGACTGGGCCAGATCACGAGCGATTTCCTCGGGAACATCAAGTGGTCCCGACTGGCTGCCGTAGTCGCCGATACTGTTCGCCGCGCAACCGATGCAGAACGCCGGCATCAGGTTATAGAAGAACCCGTTGTAGTGGTCCGGACCGAAGTTGACCACGATGTCAGGGTTGTACTCGGAGACAAACTTTCGAGCGATCTCGAAGTTCTTTTCCAGGTCGGCCACAATTTCGGAGTCCAGGTCTGCGTGCTCCAGCAGGGGGCTGTGGCTCATTGCCAACAGGGCAAGCGTCATGACGCATCACCGGTCGCCCTACCGAGTAGAAAATCAAGGTGGATTCGGTTGAAGGTGGACGTGTCTTCGTACTGCGGCCAATGCCCACATTCGTCCATGACGGCAAGGCTCCCGTTGGGCAGCAACTCGGCAATCCGGCGACCTTCATCGACTGGGCCCGAGGGGTCTTTCGTAGTCCAGATGACGAGCGCCTCGGTCTCAATTGACCGCAGGTCGTCGTCCGAGATCATATTCCGCTTGCGGGTCTCCAAGTCCTGAAGGGCCATGTTCGACTTGCATGCTTCGAGCCAGTCCGGTTGTTCGAAAATTGCCTGACGCGTCCGGATGAGATCATCAGTGACCATGGCAGGATCTGCCATCAGCCATTCGAGGCGCGCCTTGACCCGCTCCCACGACGGGTCCTTCGCCGCCTCCATCGACAGGGTGTAGAGACGCTCCATAACGTTCGGGTTGGCCATCGTGCCACCCATGGTGTTGAGAACGAGCTTTTCAACCCGCTCTGGGTACAGCTGCGCATAGCGCGCCGCGACCCAGCCGCCCAGGGATTCACCACTGAGGTACGCCGAGTCAGCCCCTAGGGCATCCAAGATCGCGGTCACCTGGTCCACGTAGTGCGGAATCTCCAAGGGATGATCCGGCTTGGTGGAGTAACCATGCCCGATGAAGTCGATGGCATAGACGTTGAAGTGTTCGGCATGCGCCTGCAGATTCCGGACATACGCCTCAGCGTGACCGGTGATGCCATGCATGAAGAGCAAGAGCGGATTCGCGGGGTCGCCAGCATGCAGGTAGCGGGTACGGTACGGGCCAGCCTGAAGAAAACCCTGGCTGAATTCGACCTGGTTGAGGTCATTCCAGACGCTGGTGTAGGGATGCGAAGTCATAACGATTTCTCCTTAGTTGGAAACGAGAGTGATCTGTGGGACCGTGCTCGGTCGGGCTCGGGTGCTGTAGTCGGGATTATTCGAGGTCAATGCATCGCTGCGATGTGGGCGATCAAGAACCCGGCTAAGTGCGGCATCGAGTTGCTCGAAGGCAGCCTCTTCATCTGAAACGGCATGGCTCTGGCGCCAGGCGACGTAACCATCGGGACGTACGAGCAAAGCCCCTGCCTCGTCGATCTCCCGTACCTGCCGCCAATATCCATAGGGATCAGCGGCGCCCTGTGTGCCAATTACGACCGTGCGAAGGAAGGGCAGATCGAGTTTGTCTGCGGCAGCCACCCACGCAGTTCCCGCCAGACCGGTCAGCAGCGTCATCTGCCCCTGCCCGACCACGTCTAGTGTGGAGACTCGCGTGCCGTCTGGACCGACGAGCCAGGCGTGGGGAATTTTGGCCCCCGGGCGGGTAGTCGGCTGCAAGTACAGCTCACGATCGCGCATCCAGACTTCCTCGCCGGAATCAGCGAGTACCGCAGAGGATGAGTAGCGCTGGTTGAGTTCGACACCATGAGCGTTGAACTCGGTGTTCTTGAGCTCGAGCGCCCGGTACAACTGCTCGCGCGCATTCACACCATCAGGCGTGGGTTCCTTCAGTTTCTCTAGCCCCGCCGCGACTGGGTCATCCGCATCCTGATCAAAAAACTCGCGTAGCCCAGCGTAATCTTTGCGAGATTGGTTGGCCCGAGCAACAATCTGCTTGCCAACTGGGACGCGTTCGTCGTCGTATGACTGTGGCAGCCCCTCCCCTGCGTACCCCTTGACACTGAACGCGATCTTCCAAGCAAGGTTGAACGCATCCTGCATGCTCGTATTTGATCCAAGTCCGCTACTCGGCGGATGGCGGTGCACCGCATCGCCTCCACAGAAAACCCGACCATGCGAGTACTTCGTGGCGTGCTGCTGGTTCACGTACCACAGCGACTTAGTGATGATGTCGATTTCAAGGTTGGGATCGCCAACGAGCGTGCGAATTTGGGCGGTGACAACCTCATCGTCAAGGTTCGGCTCGCCGGCCGCCATATCGAAACCCCACCCAGCGATCCACTGGTTCCACGGTTTGATAGCCCGGAGCAGGCCCATACCAATCTCGCCGAATCCAGCCTTGGAGTTCATAATCCAGTGCAAGATGCTCGGCCTGTGCTCGACATACCGGCTCAGGTCCGCATCAAAGAGAATGTAGGCGGTCCCGGCACGAGCCAATTCGCCCTCAAACGGCAGATCGATCTGTTCCGCAATCACTGAGCGGGCACCATCGAAACCGAGTAAGTATCGCGCACGCTGAGTAAACACGTGCCCCGTCCTGTTATCACGGAACCGGACCGTCACACCGTGGGCATCTTGCTCGTGGTCCAGATACTCCGTGTTGAAGCTAACCACGGCTCCACGCTCAGCCGCCTTATTGATGAGGATCGGCTCCATCATGGGCTGCGGAATGTCCAACATGGTGCACGGGCTGCCGGCTAAGTAGTCACCCGAGCGCCCGTCACCTGTGCCCCACGTCTGCAGGCGGACAATCTCCTCACCAGCAAGGCTCGTGGTGAAAAGTGTGTCGCCCATCTGATCCCAGGGCGTAGCAAAGCGGCGCGCATCGTCCTCGAGGCCAAGGTCTCGCAGAACTTCGACGGCTCGCTGATTTGTGATGTGTGCACGAGGTGAATTCGCTACCCACGGGAACATCGTCACCGCGTGCACGCGAACTCCGTACGTCGCAAGCGCAACTGCAGCAGTACCGCCACCTGGACCAAGCCCAACGACGACGACATCGGTATCGAACCCACTTCCGTCATCGGGGAAGGGCTCAAAGATTGGGGGGACGTTCTGGTGTGTCATGGGTGCGCTCCGCGTCTTCGCCGGGTTACTTGGATCACAAAGTGATCGCCATCACGCAAATGTCTAGCATGCCAGTTTGGTCGCAGGCAACACTGCTGACGCGGCAAGCACCTCATCATGCGTCCAGTTATGACCTGTCGAGGTGACGGTTTCGCCTAACGACACTGGACATCGTGCTAACTGTTGTGTCTCAGGTCACAATGATCTACGGTGGCTGGCACGCTAGTTAGCTCTCACCTGACTAGCGACGACAGCGCCACAGGTCGGTAGTACCCGTGGCTCTCATCCTTAACTGCCCTCAAGATCGGACAGCTCTATGGACCTGAATCCCTCCACCACCGCGGTCATCGCGTGCCACTTCGAGAACGACATCGTCGGTGCCAATGGCGCCTTCGCCCCCTTCTTCCGCACTCAGATCGACCAGCGCAACGTTTTGGACGCCGCTGGGCGCCTACTCAACGGCGTTCGCGCAAAAAACGCGCAGGTCGTCTACGTACGTGTCGCCTTCCAAGCAGGACACAGCGACCTGGTCTCGAACACCCCACTTCTGAGCATGGTCGCTCAGCAAGGTTCTCTCCTGGACGACAGCTTCGGGTCCGAGATCATTAATGAGCTCAAGCCAGCTGATGACGACTGGATCGTCACTAACCCGAAGGTCAGCGCTTTCGCTAGCAGCAATCTCGACGAGCGCCTTCGCCAAGCCGGCATTGACACCGTTGTCCTGTTCGGGGTTGCAACCAACGTGTCAGTTGAAAGTTCTGGCAGAGCAGCAGGCGACCTCGGATACCGAGTCATCATCGCCTCCGATGCGTGCTCCGCAGCCTCCGAAGAAGCCCATCAGGCGACGCTCGACAGCTTCGGCCTACTCGGTGAAGTTGCATCGACCGACGAAATTCTTTCAGCTCTCTGACCCGCTCGATCAACCCAGGAGTACCCACATGACTGACATGCTCGCCGCCCGGCTCCACGAGATCGGCGGATCAATGCGCTTGGAGCGGGTCCCGCTTCCCCAGCCGCGACCGACCGACGTCGTCGTTCGCGTCGAAGCTTGCAACGTAGTCCCAAATCTCAAGAACGTCCTAGCCACCTACGCCGAGTGGTTCCCGTACCTACCTCTCCCGAAGCTGCCTGCGATTTTCGGGCTGGACTCCGCTGGCGTCGTCACTGCCATCGGCGATCAAGTAACCGGTATCGAGGTTGGCGATAGGGTCTACGTCAATCCTGGTCTGACCTGTGGCTCTTGCCGAGCATGCCGGCGCGGAGAGGACCCCAACTGCGAGAAATACACTTTCATGGGGTACTTCGCATTCGGACCTGAAGGGCAGAAGCTGTTCGATGCATACCCATACGGCGGGCTAGGCGAATACCTGACAGCACCGCAACGCAACCTCGTCAAGCTCCCGGACTCGGTTTCTTTTGAGGAGGGAGCCCGCTTCGGCTACCTCGCTACCGCCTATTCGGCGCTGCGTAAGGCTAAAGCTGGACCGGGCAAGACCGTTCTAGTGGACGGCATCAGCGGCACCCTTGGAATTGGTGCTCTTCTTAACTGCCTGGCAATGGGTGTCACCAAGATATTCGGCACTGGCCGAAACGCCGATCTTCTAGCCGACATCAAGGAAGTGGCTCCCGACCGCGTCGAGGTTCACCCTGCCGGCACTGGCGATCTTGGAGAATGGGTTCGGAAGCACAATAACGGTCACGGCGTCGACATCGTGATCGATGCACTCGGTCCGGGCGCACCCGCCGACAGCTTCCTCGAAGCAATCGGGGCGCTTGAAAGAGGCGGCGTCGCAGTAGACATCGGCGGCATGATGGAAAAGCCCGGACTGGACCTGTTTGCCATGATGTGCAAGCAGCAGTCGGTTCTAGGGAGCCTCTGGTTCACCACCGGCGAGGCACAAGAGATGGCAGACATGGCAGGAAGCGGCGCCCTCGACCTATCCGTTTTCGAGCACCACGTGTTCCCTCTCACAGAAATTAACGAGGCACTCAACGAAGGACTACCTGCCCGCCACGGCGGCTTCACAAACTTCATCGCGAAGCCTGGTCACGAGGGTTAAAGAGAACGAGTCACACGTTCCCGCGCATCGGGCCACGAAACGGCCGCGGCCCGGTGCGCGCCACCAAGATCTGGAAGACATGGCGAAGGCACCTCCGCTGACGCTCCCCCGGGCCGGCAGCGACGTCCTGCCACAAGCTGCGCCCGGCGGGATTTCGAGCCGTGCCCTAAACAGAGCCGGACCGCCGGTATCCAGACCTTATGTAAAGCCGCAAGAACTCTATGGGCGCTCCCCGCACATAGAGAGGATCCGGGTAACAGTCCAAGCTTCCGCCCGAACCAGCTCGGAGCTGCACATTAGCTCCGTCAGTGCGGCGAGCCCAAGCGGAATGGCTCCGTTGGACAGGCCCCATTCCTGAGACACGCAGATGGTCCCTGAACTGGCTTTCTCCCTGCGGTCGTTGCGCCTGCCGCAATCTGTATGCGAGTTCCGCAATCACGCTCCGGTCGACATCGGCGGCCACGACAGTCCACCGCGACTGTCTTCGTCCTGCGTGCCCCTACGGCTGACATGCCTCCACCTGGCGACATACCCAACAGCCTGATCGCACCGGAGGCTACCGACCCTGTCGCGCTCGCGCTCCACGAAGAAGCGGATAACGCACTTTCCCATCAAACGATGCCGAGTTGTAGAATGTGCGAACTCGACCCCTCCCAGACTTGCTTGCAGCTCGTTCGAGATCGGGCCGCACCTGACCTGCGCGTAGGCGCGCATCGAGTCGAAAGTTCGAGGTCTGCCCGATGGCGAAACCGGGCCACAGACAGCATGCCGAATACTGCTCTCACCTGCGACTCTTCGCCGGAGTTCGCGCTTCCTGCGACACATTCGCACATTTTGCGAAGCGCGTGACAATCGCCCGGAATCCACACCCGGGCCTTCTCCCAGGGCCGTCGTGCATGAACCCGATGAGGCATAGCGTCTCGGCCCGGGCTTCAGCCGGGAACTCGACACCCCGCAACCCG
>NZ_AOSR01000120.1:0-2442 GCF_000349585.1 Dietzia sp. UCD-THP | reverse complement strand
GCAAAAAACAAACCAAAAAAAACTGGCTGTTTCAAAAACGCGACCCCCACGACAGGGATGTGAAAGGGTCGCAACCAAACAAAAAATTTGGCACTATCACAAACAAAACACACTGTTGAGTTCTCAAACAACACCCACACACCAACCCCATGCGGCATCTGTACCGCGTAGCGTCAGGGTGAATTTTCCGCTCCCGACTGGGAGGGGCTTAACTACTCTAGCGGACCGACGCTGATCGGTCAACCCGATTCCTCGCTCCCCTTGCATGAAGCCACCGCCCGGAATCTGGGCTAGAGCTTCTCGGCTCGACCCCCGCTCCCTGGCGGCTCCGATAAAGTTACACGCGCCCGAACGGAATACCAAATCGCCTGGTCAGCGCGGCGGATGGCGTGATCACGCCCCGGCCTCCGTCCTGGATAGGTCTCGTCCGGACCGCCCCGGTGGCGTGCGCGTACGGGGCGCGGTCGGCGGCTCGCACCCTCACTGGCATCCCCTTAGTGAGCCGGCTCGCTCAGGGCGCTACCGCCCCAGCTCGAGGCGCGCCGGTATCCACGCCAGCGTCACTCACTCCGGCGCCCTTTCCGTCGGCTCAGTCAGCTCGGTCCTCATCACACCCGGTGGTGGGAGAGTGCCCCCCCGCGACGGGATGAGGTCTAGCGTGCATTCTCATGACATCGTCCACGAGCAGGCGTGCAGTGATCTTCCACGGGTACGCCGCATCTCCCCGGGATCATTGGTTCGAGTGGCTCGCTGAACGCCTCGCTGACGCCGGGATCCCCACGCGAATAGCCACCTTTCCGAACTCCAGTGACCCGTCCAGTGACCAGTGGGTGACAACCGTAGCCGGGGAGCTCGGCACACCCGGGGAGGAGATCGTCGTCGTCGCCCACAGTCTGGGTTGCCTTGCCGTTCTTCGGCATCTCGCGTCCCTGACCGGCCCGTGGCGGGTGGGCACACTCGTGCTCGTCTCGGGCTTCGTCGACGCCTTGCCGGCGCTACCCGCTCTTGACGACTTCATCGCCGACGGGGTGAACCTGGCAGGGATCCGAAGCCACGTCGGCTCCCTGACCGTCGTGCGGTCCGACGACGACGCTCACGTCCCTGTCGAACTCACGGACCGCCTTGCGCACCTCCTCGGTACGTCGGCTGTCATCGTGCCGGGAGCGGGACATTTCCTGGCAGAAGATGGGGTCACCAGGCTGCCGCACGCCCTCCGCGCGATCGTGTGATCTCCGCACCGGCGCCGAGGCCACGCAGGCACCCTGGCGGGGGTCGCGACACCCCCCGCGTTCGTGCTCGCGAGAGCTCGACCGGTAGGGGACTCGGTCCGGCGCCGGACCATTCGATGTGCGCTCATCGCCTCGGTGTGCCGGTCGAACGCCTCCGGTAGGCGATCGGAACCAGCCACACGAACACGATCATCCCGAGCAGCTCGACGAGGGATTGCATCACGACGACGACGGCGGCGACTTCGTACCCCTGGGGCAGGGAAATCGCGAGCGGCAGAACGAGGAACGAATTCCGGGTTCCGAGTGAGAAGGCGAGCGTCCGGGCCTGTGTGACAGGGAGCGTGAAAGCAACCGCGAGTGCTTTGGCGGCGAGCGCCGCGGCCAGGAGGAAAGCCACGAACACCGGAGACACGAATGGAAGGACGTCCAGCGCTCCGAGCACCGCGTCCACCTGTGCCGTCGCGATGAGAAACACGACGGTGGCGAGGAGGGGGACCGCAGCCCAGGCCCACCGCTCGCGGACTACGTGCCGTCGCTGCCGAACGTCAAGCCACTTCTCCGTCAGGGCGGCAGCGATCAACGGTAGCGCGACAACCCCCAGCGCCGAGGCCACCGCATCGACCGTGACCAGACCGGTGACCTCCTCGCGCGCCATCACCACCAGGTAAAGGGGAAGCAGCATCAGCTGGAGCACCAGGTTCACGGGGGTCACCGCGATCGCGCGCGAAACGTCTCCTCCCGCCATCTGGGTGAAGCTGATGAACCAATCGGTGCACGGTACGAGCAACACCAACAGCACGCCCAGTCGGACACCGGGGTCGTCGGGAAGCACAGGGACCATGCCCCACACGACGAGGGGCATGATGACGAAGTTGCCCACCACTACGGCCAGCGTGAACCGGCGGTCACGCCAGGCGGTGGCCAGGTCCAGCAGCGGGACCTGAAGGAACGTGGCGTAGAGCAAGAGACCGAGGGCCGGCCACACGAGCGCCTCGGCTACGGTTCCCGCACCCGACGCTCTGCTGCCCAAGGCGAGACCCACGACGATGGCCGCCGCGTAGACCCACACCTGCCGCCGCTCGAGACAGGAGCGGTCGAGCGACACTTTCACGACACGGGGCCTACTCTCAGTTCAGGCAACTGGCCCACAGTCTGCCCCACCCCAATGCAGCGTCGGAGCCTAGTGGTGGGCGTGGTGGGGGTGTGGGTGGGG
>NZ_AOSR01000119.1:0-1140 GCF_000349585.1 Dietzia sp. UCD-THP | reverse complement strand
TCAGGGTGAGGCCGAGCGCTGCGGGGCAGTCGATCACGACGAGGTCGTAGGCGTCGTCCGGGAGCTGACTGAGTGCTTTGTGCAGCGTCAGCTCGCGCATCATCGCCCCGGTCAGTGTCATCTCCACTGCGACGTAGTCGTCCAATCCAGAGGGCACGAGGTCGATGCCGTCCCGGCGGGTCGGCACGACCGCCTCGACGACGCGCACGTTCATCGACGGGTCCATGACATCGGCAATGGTGACGTCGAACCACTCCTCCGAGCTACGGGCGGTGAGCTGCTGGGTGAGGTTGCCCTGCGAGTCCAGGTCAATACCCAGCGCCTTCTTTCCCCTGGCCGCGGCGGCGTGCAACAGGGACTGCGCGACGGATGTCTTTCCGACTCCGCCCTTCTGGTTCGCTACTGCAACGATCTTCATGTTTCCTCCCGCTAGTGACTCTAGTGCAACTAGTGGCGCGTGCACCGCACGCGCCACTAGTTGATTCGGTGTGTCGGCTTAGATGCGGCGCGCACTGGCGAGAACGATGCAGCCGGGCGGCTTGATCGCCGACCAATCTTCGGTGTCCACCTCGAGGCGGAGCTCGCGCAGAGCGCTGTGCAGTCCGCCATTCTCGAACTCGCGGACATCTAGGGGAGGGTCGGCAGTGCCACGATCGACAAACTCGTTGAAGTACTCGACGCGGACCGATCCGGGGCCTGCGACGTCGGGGGTCGCTACCGCCCGCACCTCTTCGTCGCCGTGGATGATGCCTTCCACCACCCAGCGGTAGGCGTCGTCCTGTCCGGCTGCCTGAAACAGTCGGGCGATGACCATCACCTCACGGGCGGTCAGGTGCGAAGTCAGGGCGTGCAACACCTCAGGGTCGGCGATCAACGCCGCCACGTCGGATAGCGCCACACTGAGGGCGTCGAGCAGGGTGCCGGTTGAGTCGGTCATGGTGTCCTCCTGGGGGTTTCCGGGGGATGGTCTCCCTCTCGGTATGCCTCCACTTTAGCACTAGTGCCACTAGTGGCGCAAGGGGTCAAGCGGGCTGATCTGGTTCTTTTCAGGACGGTTGACTCAGGTGAGAGCGAGTTTTGCGCAGGGCTCCCCCTTTCCCTGATACCGGCCCGATTGGTGTGGAGCGGACGGAGTCAAGC
>NZ_AOSR01000118.1:0-2873 GCF_000349585.1 Dietzia sp. UCD-THP | reverse complement strand
AGCCGCCCGAGCCCGTGGCCGTAGAGGTGGGCGCCCACCGTTGTTGTCTGGGGACAAACTGCGCACCGCCCGCAAGCTCTACGAGCAACAAGACATGACCGTCGCCCAGATCGGCGAGGTCCCGGGGGTCAGCCGCACCACCGTCTACCGGGCGCTGCAACGCGGGGCCGACAAGCCCCCGGCTCCGCGCCGACAGAAGTCGACGACGGCGTAGCCATGAACGGGGGCGATGAACCTCAAGGTTCGATCGGCGCCCCCACTGGTGCGAAGACTGCCGCGGCCCGATGGCAGGTCCTACGCCAACACGTGGAGAGCGGGGTCCCGCTGACCCAGTTGGCCGCAGCCGAGAAGGTCGGGGAACGCACTCTGCAACGCTGGCTCGCCGCCTATAGAAAGGGCGGGATCGCCGCACTGGCTCCGGCAACGCCAGCCAAGCGTGGGCGGCGCACCCACCCAGACCTTGTGGCCTACATCGAAGGCCTGGCGCTGAGTACGCCTCGGCCGACCACCGCGTCAATCATCCGCAAGGCCGCCACGACCGCCACCCGCCGCGGATGGCCGATGGTCTCCGCGAGCACGGTGCGGTCCATCGTGACCGGTCTGGATCCCGGGATGGTGACCTTGGCTCACCAGGGTGCGGCCGCCTACCGGGACACCTACGAGTTGGTGTGGCGCCACCGAGCCGAGCGGGCCAATGCCACCTGGCAGGCCGACCACACCGAACTCGACATCCTCATCCTCGACGCCAACGGGCGGCCCGCCCGGCCGTGGCTGACCGTCATCCTCGACGACTACTCCCGGGCGGTGTGCGGCTACATGGTCTTCCTCGGCGCGCCGTCTGCGATGAACACCGCGCTGGCGTTGCGGCACGCGATCTGGCCCAAGAGCGATCCGAACTGGCCGATGTGTGGCCTGCCCGATGTGCTCTACGTCGATCACGGGACCGACTTCACCAGTCACCATCTCGCCCAGACCGCTAATGAACTGCACTTTCAGATCATCTACTCGACCATCGCCAGACCACAGGGCCGCGGCAAGATCGAGCGAATCTTCGGCACAATAAACACCGAACTCCTTGCCGAACTGCCGGGCTACCTCACCCGCGGTCAGCGGCACCCCGAGCCGGTACTGACGCTGCCCGAGCTCGACACCGCCATCGGCGAGTTCGTCAGTGCCAAGTATCACCACCGCACCCACCCGGAGACTGGCGACAGCCCCTACCGGACCTGGATCGGCGACGGGTGGCTTCCCCGCCTGCCCGAGACCGTCGATGATCTCAACCTGCTGCTGCTGACCGTGGCCAAAACGCGCATCGTCCACCGCGACGGAGTGCGCTTCCAGGGCCTGCGGTACGTCTCCCCGCTGCTGGCCGCCTACGTCAAAGAGCAGGTCGTGATCCGGTACGACCCCCGCGACATCTCCGAAATTCACGTCTTCCACAAGAACCAGTACATCTGTAAGGCCGTGGACCCCGATCACGCATCGACCACCGTCAGCCTCAAAGACATCCAGCACGCACGCGCAGCCCGCCGACGCGAGCTACGCGGCCAGATCACCGAACGCATTGCCGTCGTCACCGGCCACCAAGACCCCTCGTTTCCGGCCCCGCCGGCACCGACCCCACCAGTACAGAGGAAGACGAAGCTTCGCACCTACCTGGAGGATGACTGATGTCTCCGCAACGGTTCATCGCCACCAAACAGCACCGCAGATTCGTCGAGTTCGCCGACGCCGTACGCCGGCAACGCACCATTGGCATCTGCTACGGCCAAGCCGGGATCGGTAAAACACTGTCTGCCAGACGGTATGCGAACTGGCACAAAGCCGAGCGACTCCTCGAGGAATGGGGCCCACGCGATGACTCCGATTTCCCGATCTATGCCGCGCTGGCCAGGAAACGGACAGTCTTCTACACCCCCGCGGTCCTGAGCACTCCGCGTCAGGTCAGAGACGATCTCACCGGCCTGACGGTCCAGGTATCTGCGTGCATCGACGAGCATCTGATCAACATCGGCGAACTGCAGACGCGGCCCAGAACCCTGCGAAAGTACGTCGAGTTGATCATCATCGACGAGTCCGACCGCCTCAATGCCACCGCCCTGGAGATGGTGCGAGACCACTATGACCGCGACAACGTCGCCGTCATCCTCATCGGCATGCCCGGGATCGAGAAGAGATTCAGCCGCTACCCGCAGCTTTACAGCCGCGTCGGGTTCGCACACGAGTACCGGCCACTGAGCAAAGACGAGCTGCGATTCGTGCTCGAACGGCGTTGGCCCAAATACGGGCACCCCCTCGATCCCGACGACTTCACCGACGCTCAAGCCCTCGCCGCGATCGCACGGATCACCCGCGGCAACTTCCGCCTCGTCGACAGACTGTTCACGCAGATGGAGCGCATCATGCAGATCAACGAGCTCAGCACCATCACCGACGACGTCGTCGAAGCCGCCCGATCCACCCTCGTCATCGGCATCACCTGACACCGCCAAACGAACCTACGAAATCCCGCCAAACGAAGTTGAGAGTCACACCATCGCTGCTGTGTCACAGGGTCGAGTTCGGTAGTTATGAAACATCTTCCCGTGGGGCCTAGTATCTATTGATACAGATTCCGGGCGGAAGGGTCTTTCGATGGCTGAGCGGATCGGGACGTTGCTGAACCGTTCGGGTGATGGTGGCGAGGAGGTGCTCATCGTCAGCCGCGGGAAGGAGCGGACTCGGTTCCGGCGTCGGGACGAGTTGGGTTGGAACTTTCGGGTGGAGTCGACGGACTCGGAGAACGTCATCGAGCGGAAGCCCAAGTTAGAGCCGGATCCGAAGCCGGCTCGCCGAGT
The DNA here is from genome assembly GCF_000349585.1 of Dietzia sp. UCD-THP. Taxonomy (NCBI): domain Bacteria; kingdom Bacillati; phylum Actinomycetota; class Actinomycetes; order Mycobacteriales; family Dietziaceae; genus Dietzia; species Dietzia sp. UCD-THP. The sequence continues at coordinate 36 of NZ_AOSR01000118.1, read as the reverse complement.
CTCGCGTCCGCGTGGGCAGCGGGTGGCGTACGTGCG
>NZ_AOSR01000117.1:0-355 GCF_000349585.1 Dietzia sp. UCD-THP | reverse complement strand
CCCGGTAGGACCAACGCGCGTCGGGGTGGTCCCCGCATCCGTCACGGCCACGACCACCCCGTCGACGATGTCCACGTCGACCACCCGGCCGCCCTGCAGCCGGGCCCCCGCGATCCGGTCCACGTGCCGCGGCGCGACTCGCTCGGCCCCGGCTCCGCGCTGTGCATCGCGCTGTGCCGCTCGTCGTGGTTCCATCGTTCCCCTCCTCTGCCGACTCGTGCGTTCCCCGCCGACCCTCCGACTCGGCCCCTCTCGGCAGCCCGGGCTTTCTGATCGGGTGCGGCACTTGTGCATCCGACCCCGGAGCGGGATAGTGACCCCGGGTATTGATCGGATCAATAATGATGAGTGTGGT
>NZ_AOSR01000116.1:0-7587 GCF_000349585.1 Dietzia sp. UCD-THP | reverse complement strand
AAGCAATTGTGTTCTGGCGTGGCTACCGCGATGCGGCCGACCCCACGACCCCACAACGCGTCGAAGTTATCTTGTTCGACGGCGCCGACCCCATCCCAGCGCGGATCGAAACCGACGAGGGTAGCAGCATCGGGCCCGCCCCGTTCGACGTAGTCGCGGCAGCCGAAATTGAAACAGGTCCATGGACTCCGGCCCAATGACACCCAGCATCGAGCAGGCCAGCCGTTCGACCATCCACTGGGATCCGACCTTGCAGTTCGACCCTGAACCTCCCCCAAGCCGCCGAGCAACTGCGGGCCAGCGTGGTGCCGCCCGGATTGCGTGGTCTCGCTACAGCACCGCCACGAAAGCCACATCCTCCGTTAACAGAGTCACTGACAGGACTGGTTGAATTTGCGGTGGTCAATTCCCTCTTCCGAATTTGACGCATCTGCGATAACTGAGCGAGGGGCACCGACCGGAGTCCGGAGCGGGGACGTCTGTCTCGCAAAACTGTAGGTTTTCGAGCCGTCTCTTCCGGGGCCCGAGCGCATGACAATTCGACGTCAAGACTGACTATTCCTCGGTGCTGCGTGGTTCTCGGAGTCGCAAGAGCATGGTTAAGGATCCGCTCGCAACATCAACTGGACGGAAGCCTGCGCGATCGTACAGGCGACGGGCGTAGTTGTCCGATTCCACACTGAGGCTTATCGCTGCCAGCTTCTGCTCATGTGCGGCAGCAAGTAAGGAATCAAGCAGGTGGGACCCAATCCCTCGCCCTCGCCGTTCTCGGATGACGCCCATTGACAATTCAGGAATGGTGGCGCTCACAAAGCCGTAGCCGGGATCGCTCTCGGGAAACAATCGCACCCAGGCGGCACCCACGGGCTGTGCCCCCTCCGACGCGATGACTCCAAGGTCGCCTGACCGTGGCCAGCCTGCGACGTAATGCGCCAGCTGGGGATGGGCTAGCACCTCCGCGACGCTTCCGCTCGGCCCGTCCGGTCGCCAGTACGCCGCCGCGACGAGCATCTCCGCCAGAAAGGGTGCATCGGAGGCTTGAACACGACGGATAGATAAGGCCACAGATCGATCGTAGCTCCCGGTGGGCCGCCACAAACGAACAATCAGTCGTGGCCTCGCATACGAAGAGCGGACTCCAGACGGAGCGGAGCTTGCCCGTCGCGCGTTAGGAATTCACTCACTGTTTTCACGACATTGCCGATGCGAACAGCAGCCTGAAAGCAATCACAGAACGCCGCCACAGAGCGATGTGATTCACAGTCATGTTCGGAGCTTATGAGGGGCTGATGCACGGTTAGGTGACACGGTTAGTCACGCGGGGTCTCGGGCACTGCGGGTGAGGGGCAGTTCGGGGAGGGACCGATCGGGGAGGTGTCGAGTTCGCGCGATCGACAACTCGACATCGTTAGGTTTACATAAGGTAAGTTATCGGCGTTCACTTCACGGCTGGTCAGAGCGTTGTCCGCGCGGGTCAACCACCCATGGCCGGCCATGCGCCTGTGGCGGCGGGGCTGGTTCTCGCGTGGTTGGCGCCCGGCTGTCGAGCTAGTTTGCCGCTGCGTAGGCCTGCATCACGTTGGCGGGGATGCGTCCGCGGTCTGAGACGTCGTAACCATTGGCGCGGGCCCAGTCTCGAATCGCTCTGGTGTTCCCGGACGTGGCCGTGGCTTTGCGGGCAGTTCTGGTCCTGTTTCCGGTTACCCGGTGGCTGGATTTGATGTACGGCGCTACGGCCTGGCGAAACGCCTCGGCATTATCGTCGCTCAGGTCGATGGAGTATTCCTTGCCGTCAAAGGCAAAGGAGATGGTGTTCGACGTCTCGCCGAGGTCGGTCCCGTCGAGGTCGTCGATGTAGTGCACCTGGAATTGCTGAGCCATGGTTACCCCTTTTGTTTGCTGCTCTATCAAGTATGCCTACGGTGGAGAAGTCATGCCCGTCATCATGAATGGCATCACTTCGCCCTGGTGCCTCGGTTATCGGCGGGGCCTCAGGAGGGCGGTGGCGGCAGTTGTCGGGGGCTCGTCCATGCATGCGTATGGCCTCCGGGCGAATGCATGCTGGTCCAGCTCGTCTTGGGCCAGCCGTAATTCGTCCTAGTTTTCTGTCCTTTTGGGTTCGTTTGCGGTGGCACTGGCGGATTTCTTTTGGCACAGTCAGGTCGCGCTTGACTGCTGCGCCGTGATCGTCGCCAGTGCGCGGTTCAGGCGCTGTGGTCGCGCGATCAACTGTGGCGAGCATCCAGGGCGGGGTTACTTGCGCAATGCCGGTGTGCGGGCCCGTGGTCGCCGCATGCACGCAATGAACGAGAAGGTGGCGAGGAGTCAGGTGGTCGACGAGGGCCCTCGGGCGGTCCGCTGGTCGCAGGTGGAAGAGGCGTTCTACGTTGGCAACTATCGGGGGAATTTCGTTGGTTACATCGACAGGGGCCCCGATGGTGCTTTCAGATTGTTCGACAGTATGTCGACACTGCGGGGCGAGGCCAGCACTTTGGAGGAATCGATGGCGTGCCTCGATGCACTGTTCTTCGCCACTTCGGGAGATCGGGGTCGACAATGACTGTGAACAATGACGCCGCCAGCACGTCTCAGTCGGGCGAGCTGAAGTATCTGGTGTACACCAGTGTGGCTACGCGAAAGATGCTTCCCGGAGACCTCGAATCGATTTTGTTCACCTCCAGGAGACGGAATCTGGACGCAGGGATAACCGGACTGCTCCTGTATAGGGGCAATGTCTTTATCCAGTTCCTCGAGGGCCCCGCTTTGGAAGTGGATGCGCTCATGGACCGCATCTCGTGCGATGACAGGCATAGCCGCGTGCGGGTGCTTGTGGTCGAACGGGTGGCTGAGCGCAGTTTCGGAGACTGGAAGATGGGGTTCGCCATCCCCAAGGACACGCGGCCAACCGGGATCGAGGGGCTCAGAGACAGCTTCACGGATCTCACCGGTGGGGCCGACTACGACGTGGTCCGGCAAGCCGCAGAGGACTTCTCGGTCTGGTTCAAGGCCGGCCAGCGCGCCGGCTCATCCTGACCTCGAGGGGTAACCGATCGGCCCGACGCGTGCGATGCGGGGCAGATCCCGGCCCTGGTGACGAGGGGGGTCACTGCGGTGGGTCCGCCGTCGGGTTCCCGTCCGCCCGGGCGCAGATCACCAGGGTGTCGGATGGCCCTGATAGCCCTACCGCGACTATTCTGGCGGGGCACACAGTGGCTCGGGAATGCGGCCGGGTTCTGATGTCCGGAGTCCATGCAATGTCGTCCGTTCCGGCATCTTATGGTTCGTTTCGGGTTGCTTCTGTCTGCCGGTGGAGGTAGTCGCTGCTGCGGGGGTTGTCCGAGTGCAGTGCGATGTAGTCCGGTTCCGGTTTGAACGGCAGTGGTTCATGGTGCGCTTCGGTACACCCCCGTGGGACGAAAGGGGATGTAACCACTCTGGCAGGGCAGGACTGTCGCGACGCGGGTGCAAGGAATGCGGCGCGGGGGAAGGTCAGCCGGAGCGCAGGCGGCCTGCCAGTTTGTGGCGTTCCATTTCGGTCAGGCCTCCCCAGACTCCGTAGAGTTCCGGCGCGTTCATCGCGTACTGGCGGCATTCCACTATCACCGGGCAGTGCTCGCAGAGGACTTTAGCTGCCTCCTCTTTACGGCGCCGGACCCCTTTGCGGTCCTGCTCGTCGTTGTAGAACAGCTCAGCCTGTCCTTGGCAGTTGCCCTGATCGGCCCATGCCCACCGGTCATCGAGAGCCGTGGCGATGATGTGGGTCAACAGATATTTCCTGCCCTTCGTCAAGCATCACGCCAAGTGGACATCCCATTATCGCGGGCCACAGCAGTCATGGCTTCACCCCAAGGGGTGAAGTGGAGGGGTGTTCACCTGCGCCTACGATTACCACGGTGAGCGGCAAAGCGATCAGGGTGACTGTGGTCAACGACTATCTCGTCATAGTGGCGGGAGTCAACGCATTGCTGGCGCCGTATTCGGATCGAGTTGAAGTTGTGGAACGGCACACCGTCACCAGTGGATCGGCCCCCGTGGACGTCGCGCTCTATGACACTTTCGCCGCACCGGTGGGCAAGCACGCGCGCCTGGAATCGCTACTGCAGGACCCGTTGATCGGGTCGGTTGCCGTCTACTCCTTCGCCGTGGATGAACGGGCGATCGATGACAGCCTGGCCCAAGGAGCTCATGGATTTTTAGCGAAGTCCCTGTCGGCGCTCGAACTGGTCGAGGGAATCGAGAACATCGCCGCAGGTCAGCGGGTGACCATGGTCGGACCCGGCCTATCGGTGATGCGATCGGACCAGTGGCCGGCCAAAGAGACAGGACTGTCTCCGAGAGAGGCGGAAGTGATCGGTCTTATTGTTCAAGGACTATCGAACAAGGACATCGCCGCGCAGTGCTACCTGTCGACCAATTCGGTTAAGACCTTCATCCGGTCCGCGTATCGAAAAATGGGCGTGAGCACCCGAGCCCAGGCCGTGGCGTGGGGAATCGATCACGGACTCAAGCCCGACCGACGAGCCCCAAGCGGACTCCCCACGCACACCATCCCGCCAGGCTCACCGAGCAGCATCGGCACGCCCCAGCGCGCTCAGGCCGAATCGGCAGCCCAGGGGATCTAGTTGTAGTGGACGATGACGAGTGTGGAGTAGGAGGGCCCATGATCGTCACGGTGAACGGGGAGGACCGCACCCTGGCCGACGGCGCGACCGTCCGCGCACTGGTCACCGAGCTGGACCTGCCCGACGAGGGCGTCGCCATCGCCGTCGACGGCGTGGTGGTGCCCAGCTCGGGCTGGGACGACGCCCCGCTCGGTGCGGGCGCGGAGATCGATGTCCTCACGGCGGTCCAGGGTGGCTGACCCGACCTCGGCCGCGACCCCGGTTCGCGGCGTCGCAGGGCCGTCCGCGTATCCGTCTGGCGTCGCCGCGGTGCTGGACTCGCCCCTGGTGATCGCGGGCGAGGAGGTCTCCTCGCGGCTCATCACGGGCACCGGCGGTGCCGGTAACCAGGAGGTCCTGCGCGAGGCACTGATCGCCTCGGGCACCGCCCTGACCACCGTGTCGATCCGCAAGGTCGACCTGCGGCTGGGCATGGACGGCGCCGGCGGACTCGGGCTGCTCGGGATGCTGAAAGAGCTCGGCATCCGCCCGTTGCCCAACACCGCCGGGTGCCGGTCCGCCACCGAGGCCGTGAAGACCGCCCGGCTCGCACGGGAGGCGCTGGGCACGAACTGGGTGAAGCTCGAGGTGATCGCTGACGAGCGCACGCTCCTGCCCGACGGGGTGGAGGTGGTGGAGGCCGCAGAGGACCTGGTCGATGACGGTTTCGTCGTCCTTCCCTACACCACCGACGACCCGGTCCTGGCCCGCCGCCTGGAGGACGTGGGCTGCGCTGCGGTCATGCCCCTGGGCGCGCCGATCGGCACCGGGCTGGGCATCTGCAACCCGCACAACCTGGAGATGATCGTCGAGCGCGCCGGGGTCCCGGTGATCTGCGACGCGGGGATCGGCACCGCCTCCGACGCCGCACTGGCCATGGAGCTCGGCTGCGACGGTGTCCTGCTCGCCACCGCCGTCACCCGGGCGGAGAACCCGCCGCTCATGGCCGCGGCGATGCGCGAGGCCGTCCGGGCCGGGCACGCCGCCCGCCTCGCGGGGCGGATCCCCAAACGCTTCTGGGCGCAGGCGTCCAGCCCGCCGGTCGACTGACCCTGCAGGTCGACTGAGGCCGGCTCAGGGTCTGCACTCGCTGCGCGCCGACCTCGGTGGAGAAGTTGAGCTGGTCGCCTGAGTTGGCAGTGTCGCGGGCGGAGCAAGGTGGTGCACATCTTTGGCTCGATGCGGGGTTGTCGCCTCAGTGTGTTTCTGCGCTAGCAGTGCAAGACCGGGCTCGTTGGCCGTGAAGGTTAGTTCAATCGGTCGAAGTTATCGGGGTCCGGGCCTGATCGTGTGCCGTTGTGCAACGCGGAGATTGAGGCCATCTGCTCCTCGGTGAGTTCGAAGTCGAACACGGTGAGATTGTCGGTCATGCGTTGGGGTGTTTCGGTCTTCGTCACCACGATGTCGCCTCGCTGTAGGCCCCAGCGCAGCACTACTTGTGCCACCGTCCGGTCGATCTGGTCGGCCAGCGCATGAAGTTGGGGATCGCCTATTACAGCGCCCTGGGCAAGCGGGCTGCATGCCTGAACCGCGACGCCGTGCTCGGTGCAGACATCGTGCAGGTGCTCGTTGACGAAGTAGGGATTGGATTCGATCTGATTGACCGCCGGAGTGGACAGTCCCGCCTCGGCCAATCGGTCCAGGTGCGTTGCGGTGAAATTGGACACCCCGATCGAACCGATGGGGTAATCGGTTTTGAGCTCTTCCATGACTTCCCACACGCGCGCCACATCGTCGTACATCGCCAGCGGCCAGTGCACCAGATACAGATCGATTCGCCCCCCTAGGTGAGCGAGTGAACGTTCTGTCGCACGTCGCGCGGAAGTACGTTCATGCACGTCATTGCCGAGTTTTGTCGTGACCCACATCTGTTCGCGGGGCAGTTCCGAGGCGGCGATCGCGCGCCCGACTTCTTGTTCGTTGCCGTACATCTGCGCGGTATCGAAGTGCCGGTAACCGGCCTCCAGCGCCGACGACACAGCCCTGACCGTACTGGCAGGGGCAATCTTGAAGGTGCCGAAACCGAGCTGGGCAAGGGCTCGTCCGTCGTTGAGTGTGACCTGCGGGACCGTCTGCGGGGAATCCGACATTGGGCAAATCTAGGCCCGCTGTGCTGGCGCCCGCATCCGCTAATGGCGGGCCACTGACACCACCACGTGGCCTGAGGAAAGAAAAAGTTTGGGTCAGGGCGTGACGTTCGGGCGGGTGGTGACGTCTTTGTTGTGTAGGTGTTCATCACAAGGGCCCGGTGTCGGGTCTTGGCGTGAGGAGGAATTATGTCGAACGCAGTTCCCAAGACCGGTCGTGAGCAGTCCCGCGAGCAGGAGGCAGCCCAAGCCGCCGCGCAGCAGGCGCAGGAGAAGGCGTCGGGCAAGCAGGTCGCGCGTGGGCCGCTGCAAACCGATCGGGGGGTGACCACGCTGGATGATGCCGTGGTGGCCAAGATCGCTGGGATGGCCGCGCGGGAGGTTCCGGGGGTCTATGACATGGGCAGTGCCACGCGTCGCGCGTTCTCGGCGGTGACCGACCGGATCCCCAACGCGCAGACCAACGTCACTGGCGGCATCAGTGTCGAGAAGGGTGAAACCCAGACGGCGGTCGATGTGACGGTGGTGGTGGAGTACGGCGCCTCGATCGTGGAGGTCGGCAACGCGATTCGCCGCAACATCATCGAGCAGGTTGAGGGCACCACCGGGCTGGAGGTGGTCGAGGTCAACGTCAACGTCGCCGACGTGCACCTGCCTCAGGATGACGACGACAACGCCCGCGCCAGCTCGGAGAGCAACCGCAGCGGCGAACTGCGCTGACCCATCGACCACCGCCACGCCGCGGGGGCGGGTCACCCGGCCCGCCTCCGCACCCCTGAGCGAGGAGTTCTCATGAAGACCACCCATCTCACACTTCTGGTGGGGTTGTTCCTCGGCGC
>NZ_AOSR01000011.1:0-84625 GCF_000349585.1 Dietzia sp. UCD-THP | reverse complement strand
CAGATGCGAAGAGCCGGTATCTGACGCGGTATCCGCCGTAGCCAGGAATCTCAGAACGTACTCCGTTGTCACCGGATCCGGCCGGACGGATGAGCTGGAGATTCCCGAGGAGGTGCTGCGGGAGGCCATCGGCAACGCCGTGCTGCACCGTGAGTATCACCCCATGTTCTTGGGACAAGCTGTGGCGGTTGACATCTACCCGGACCGAGTGACTGTCACCAGTCCCGGCGGGCTCTGGCAGAAGACGCGGGACAACATTGGAAACGGCATCTCCAAATGTCGGAACCAGACACTTCTCCAGATGCTCAAGAATGTTCCGTCCCTGGGCTCCGGCGGGAAGGTGGCAGAAGGGCAGGGCGGCGGGGTGCCGTTGATGCGCAACGAAATGCGCGCCCGCTCGCTCGAAAGTCCAGAGTTCACTGTGACCCCAGACAGTGTCATCGTCGAGTTTCGTCGTCACGGCGCGGATTCTGATGCCCACCGACGCTGGGCACGCAATGCCGTCGGTCGTGACCTCGCTCGTGGTGAGGACGCATTGCTGGCGATTGCCCGGCGTGACGGTCGTGTCACCGTCACGACGGCTCGAGATCAGTTGGGGATGGACTCCGATGACGCACGGCACACATTGCACGCCCTCACCCGAGAAGGAGTTCTCACGCCCATAGGGACTGAAGAGTTTGCTCTTTTCGGGGCTCCAGCCGCGCCGGCGGATACCGAAGAGGCAGTGCTCAACTCGCTCTCTCCGATGGCCCCTATCTCCATCGCCGAGTTGTCCGAGCTCATCGGAAAGTCGAGGGGCTCTCTCCGACCGGTTCTCCGGAGACTTGTTGAAGAGGAGCGGGTTCGGGCCACCGCGCCCCCTCAGAGTCGGCACCGCAGATACCTTCTGGTCGAGAATCCTCCTGCCACCAGTTAATCGTCCAGAGGTTCGTCGCCGTGTCCGGAGCTGAATTAACCTCGCTGGTAACTCAGTGCCACTCAGAGGACGTGGCCGATGCTCACTGAACAACGTCGACGAACACAGGAGAGACACTCAGAGCACGTCCTCGGCAGCGCGCTCGGCGTCCTTAACAGTGATCCGGCCGCTCATGAGCAATGGCAACAGCTCGTCGCGGGCGCGGGCGAGAATGAAGTTCTCGTCCCGGGCCAAGTTTGAACGATTGTCCATGACTCGAATACGATCGCCTGTCGCGCGCTGAATCGCGAGGTCTGGAAGTCTCAACTGTAGTGCAGCCAGGTGATCACGCCGAAGTTCAGTCTGACCGGTACTGCCTTCAGCGAGATCCTCTACCTGCTTTTCCAACTCCAAGAGCACTGCTCCAACGAACGTCGGATCAGCGAGATCGGGATCGACGCGGACGATAGACACGTGGCTGTCGACGGTTGCGAGTTCGCCATATCCGATCCAGCGTCCCACTCGACCCAGCGTGCCCTGCCCTGTCGAATTGATCAGCACGTCAGCGTCAACAAGAAGCTTCTCGTCGCTTTTTGGGACCGACGACGACCATCGTGCCTGAGACAGATCAACAGCACCGTTACGCACACACTTTTGATTGATTACGCGTAATCCGCCGTCGGCATACTTGGGTGCAATACCGCGAGTAATCGTCGAGCAGACACTCGCTAAGGCGTGCGACTCAGTCTCTCCTGATGCGGCTTGAACCAACGCTGTTGTCATCAACCTCAGAGTCGCCCTGAGGTCGCGGTTCGCGGCGATCTTGTCGTCCAGCGCGTCGAGAACCTCGCCAATCGCGACCTGTTCAGCCATCGTCGGAAGCTCGCCCAAGTCCATGGATCGCACGTCAGCCACATTCAAGTGAGGAACTGTCGACCCGGCGGACACCGCCTCGACTGCCGCCTGAAACTGCGGACTCACGATCTTGTAGTAGAGATACCGGGAGTCAACTTGCGCAGCTTCTGCTCGGATCAAGACGGTGCGTTGACCAGGTGCCACGTTCTCCGATTGCGGGATTCGAACGGCTGGACCGACAGGCGCCTCCCTCGCGAAGAGAATGTCACCAGCGTTTGGTCGCAGGCGGCGAGTCCACGCATCGAATGTGTCACGGTCGATCGGCCGCGCCTCCGAGAAGTCGATGACGTTCCCGCGCATCGCTGGGGTCCCGACTGCAAAGTACGAACCGTTCTCACTTATCGGTGCGGTCTTGTGCTCACAATCGACGATTGTCGCGACATCCGCCAGTTTCGTCACTGCAGTCTCCCCAGCTGCTCGCGGACCACGGCATCCAGCCACGCCGACTCGTCGAGGGCGGCAGTGAGCTCCCCGGTCAGCCGAGCGATCTTATCGTCGATCGGTTCGTCGTCCTCCTCAGCCTTCGGCGCGCCCACGTAGCGACCAGGGGTGAGCGCGTAGCCAGCGGCCTTGATCTCCTCGAGCGTGGCCGATCTACAGAAGCCAGCCACGTCCTCGTACTCGCCCATCGCGGAGGGGCGCCCCCGCCAGGAACGGAAAACCTCGGCGATGCGCTGCAGGTCCTCCTCGCTCAGCGTGCGCTCCACGCGGTCGATCATGTGACCGAGCTCGCGGGCGTCGATGAACAGCACCTGCCCCCGACGATCTACCGAGCCGCCCTTGCCGGCGGCCTTGTTCTTCGCGAAAAACCACACGCACACCGGGATGCCCGTCGCCCGGAACAACTGCCCCGGCAGGGCCACGATGCACTGCACCGCGTCACCCTCGACCATTGCCTTGCGGATGTCGCCCTCGCCGCTGGTCGAGGTGGTCATGGTGCCGTTGGCCATCACCACGCCGGCCTCGCCATTCGCTGCCAGCTTAGAGAGGATGTGCTGCATCCACGCGTAGTTGGCATTGCGCTTGGGCGGCACCCCGTAGACCCAGCGCGGATCGTCCTCGCGCCGCGCCCAGTCCTTGATGTTGAACGGCGGGTTGGCCATCACGTAGTCGGCCTGCATGTCAGGGTGGATATCGCGGGCGAAGGTGTCGCCCCACCGCGAGCCCAGGCCCTGCGAGTCGATCCCGTGGATCGCCAGGTTCATCTTGGCCATCCGCCACGTGCGCTCGTTGAGCTCCTGCCCGTACACCGCGACGTTGGTCGGATCCTCCTTGTGCCCCTCGAGGAACTTCTCCGTCTGCACGAACATGCCCCCCGACCCACAGCACGGGTCGTACACGCGCCCCGAATGCGGCTCGAGGATCTCCACCAGCGTCCGCACCACCACGGGCGGGGTGTAGAACTCGCCGCCGCGCTTACCCTCGGCCTTGGCGAACTTGTCCAGGAAGTACTCGTAGACCTCCCCGAGCAGATCCCGCGCCTTGGAGGCACCGCCGCCGGTGAAACGCGCCGCGTTGAACAGGTCCACCAGCTCACCCAGACGTCGCTGGTCCACGTTGTCCCGCCCGAACAACACCGGCAGCGTGCCCACCAGCGACTCGTTGGCCTGCATCAACGCGCGCATCGCGGCGTCGATCAGCTCACCGATCGACTGCGCGTCAGTGGTCGACGACGCCGGGATTCCCTTGGCGTGCCGCGAGAGGTACTCCCAGCGGGCCTCGGCGGGCACCCAGAACACGCCGGAACCCAGGTACTCGTCGGCGTCCTCGAGCGTCTCCGCGCGGTAGGCCTCGTCCTCACCGGAGAGCTCCTCGCGGATCGCGTCACGGCGCTCTTCGAAGGCGTCCGAGACGTACTTGAGAAACACCAACCCCAGCACGACGTCCTTGTACTGCGACGCATCCATGGACCCGCGGAGCTTGTCCGCCGCCTTCCACAGCGTGTCCTTGAGTTCCTTAGGGGTCGATGCCTCCATGGGCACCGGAACCAACACTTTCGCCATCAGGCGTTCTCCTTGTTGTTCTGCTCTGAGTAGTTGTGGTCTATGCGCAGCGTGCCCGCCGCGAGTCCGTCGGACAGTTCAGTGGTGAGCGCGTCGAGCGCACTCAACTCGGCCAGGAGCCGTGCCCGATGCTCGGCGGCCCGTGCCGCCACCGTGCGCCAGGGGCCACAGGCGTCGACGACGACGGTGCGCAGCCGCCACGAACGGCAATCCGATCCCCGCGCAGCCGAAATGTCCCGAACCGCGAGCTCGGGAAGAATACGTCGCGATCCCTCCACCGGTTCCAGGCAGCGCAGGATCCGGGCCGGCGCCTGAACTGCATAGCCGCCGACTGAGTCGATAATGGCGGCCGGCCCCCTCGTCGTCGTGAACACCACGTCGCCCGGCTCCGTGAGCCGGAAACGAGGCGCGCGTCGGACCAACTCCACCAGGTCGACCGACCTCGACCCGAGCGCGCACTGGCCGCGCACCTCGTCCGGTCCGATCACGCCGATGCCGCCCGGGCCCGCCGCGAAGACCTCAGCGGGGATGCGCACGCCCGTGATCACCCGGGCCGGCCGGTGCTGGCCTGTGGTCGCCGCTCTCCACGGCAGGGAGTGATCAGCGGCAGATCCGGCCGCCACCACGTCGACCCCGTCGAGCACCCCGGACGCCGACGCGTCGCGCTTCTCCCACAGGCGGGCCAGCGCATCACCGCCGTCCTCCGCGACGTCGGCGGTGACCGGCAGAGCGAGCGCGGACCTGACCACCACCGCCTCCGTGAGTCGGTGCTCGCCGCGCAGGAACGCGTGACTCCGCCGCGCGGCGCCTCCGCGGAGGGCCGCGACGACGTCGGAGGCGAGCGCCCGGTTCTCCCTCGCGTCGAGCGCGTGCGCCGAATGCTCCCCGAACGTCGTGAAGCCCCGGTCCCCGGCGGCGTCGCCAGACTCGCCCAGCACCCACACGGCCATCCGGCGACGGCCACCGACCCGGCACAATCCCCGCGGCAGGCGAGCGACATAGCGCAGAGGCGCCACGTAGTCGCCGCCCCTCCCGCTCAGGATCTGCCGCCGATGGTCCGTCCCCGGTAACTCGTCGACCAGCAGCGGTGCAGGCGCGAACACCACTGCGGCGCTGCCCGGCTCCAGGCCCAGGACCACGTTGTCTATCGAGTCGAAGAAGCTCTCAGTCCGTTCCCAGGGAATCGCCGCCCACTGCCCGACGAGAAGCGTGGCTGAACCGGCCGTCGCCGATTCCAGGCGGGCGCCGAGTGCGGCGAGGTACCGCCAGAGAAGTCGGTCCACCGGCCCGGTCGGGCCATCTGGCGCAACGACTCGCGGGCGATCCAGCTCGGAAGACCTGGCCACCACGCTCGTGAGAAGGCGCAGGCCGCCCGGACCCCACGGCACGAGTGCCCTGTCGTAATCGCCAGCCAGCGCCGCGACCACCTCACACGCGAGTGCATCGCCCTTCGCAGTGAGTGACTCGGAGGCGAGCGGCGCGTCCTTTTTCTCCTGACGGCGCGCCAGCCGTTCGAGCACCCGTGTCGCAGTCATGCCGGCTTCGGCGAGGCGATCGACGCACGCGACCAGGTCGCTGTCACGCAGTGCCCTATCCGCCTGCGCCACGGACAGAACTTCCTCCACTCCGTGTCCCACCGGAAGCGTCGCGAGGTCGTCGCGGCTCTGGTCAGCCAGCGGCGCACCGGACAGCGCGTGGAGCAGGAGTAGCGCCGAGGCGTCGTCGAGTTGCGAGGCCGCCCGGTCCATCAGCGACGAGAACAGCGCCGCATCCTCCTGCGCGTCCGGGTTGTTCCCCCGGCCGGTGACGCGCAGCCAGCGGCCGACCTCGTTCGCGGAGAACACCAGCCGTGCCGGATCCAGCGGCGCAGGGAAGGGGTGCTCCGATGCGGCTGACCGGGAGCGCCACACCGAGACGACCGGGCGCTTCACGCCGGCGAGGTCGGCGATCTGCTGCATGGTCAGAGTCTCCACGGGGTCACCACCTCTCGTTCAGTCTGGTCTGCGATGCGAGGGACGCTACCTTAGAAACCGATGTGATCATACGCATGCGGCGATAAGGGGCCTTATCAAGTCACGTAGTTGTCTACTTCCACTCAGCCGTTGGAACGTGGCGACACACAACCACTCGATCCGCCCCGGAGGTCACTTGTGAACCATGAACTCGCAAGCGGCCACACCGCAATCGTCGGCCTGCAGTCGCCCACGGGGAGTAGTCGCGCGGTCCGAACCCGCTCGACTGAGTCCTGCACCGACAGAGGTTCTACCGCGCTCCCCTCCAGCAGGACAGCCAGGACCACTAGGTCCCACGACCACGTCACCTCTCACTTCACTGTCAACTCAGCCAGGAGAATTTCCATGACCTCAGCATCAATCCGTACGTACGGCACCGCTGCCATCGCCGCTGCCCTGATGGGTGCGGGCTCGTTCATCGCGCCCGCAATCGCCCAGGCTCAGGCGTTCGACCCCACAGATATCCTCAAGATCGACTCGCCCGAACTCACAGTGAACGTCAGTGGCGACACTGCCCACTTCACTGTCGTCGCACCGGAGAACATGGCCTGTGTCGGCCCGCTGGTGGTCGAGGGTTCTATCAGCCAAGAGGACATCGACCCGGAAACCTGGGACGACAGCTTTGCCGAGGACCTCTTCAGCAACCCGGTCTGGCCGACCGATCAGTCTGATCTCCGCGTCGTGGTCAACGAGACCAGCGACCTGCTCGGCCAGGAAGGGGCCTTCGCGAGCCCGCATAAGGTCAGCGTCCCGAATTTGAACGACGGGGACTACGTTGCCACGACGATCTGCGTGACGGAGGACAGCATCGCACCGCTCGACGGACCCAGCGAGATCAGCGCCCTCCAGGACGCGCAGTTCCCGGTCGCGATGCACTTCCGCAACTTCTCGGTCACCACTACCGGGAGCGTCAACCTCGGCAGCGTCGACGTCTTCGGCAGCCTCGGAAGCGCCGGTAGTTGACCTCTATCGGGAGAGTTCGGCTGACTCGCTGTAGCTGAACATGCGGAACGAAGGTGGATCACGCGAGGCCCTTCTGAGCTGGCGGTACGGACTCTGTACGAGACGTATCAATCCTGTTCAGGAGGGCACCTTCGCATTTCCGCACCAGTGCAGCCTCGGATGTCGACTCGGCGGCAGGGCACGAAATCCCTCTACTGTGGCTGATAGCCAAATCAACAATCAGCTCACGATTCACTCGACCCAAGGGAGATCACATGGACGTCGCCGCCGTCGCCGCCACCGCACCGGACGCGCCACTGGAGAAGACCACGATCCGGCGGCGGGACACCGGCCCGGGCGACGTGCTCATCGAGATCGAGTACGCCGGGATCTGCCATTCCGACATCCATCACGTGCGCGGCGAGTGGGGCCAGACCGCCTATCCCGTGGCGCCGGGGCACGAGATCGTCGGCATCGTCCAGGAGGTCGGGTCCGAGGTGACCCGACACGCGGTCGGCGATCGCGTCGGCGTCGGGTGCCTGGTGGGGGCCTGCCACGAGTGCTCGTCCTGCATGGCGGGCCAGGAGCAGGAGTGCGAGCGCGGGGCGATCGCCACCTACGGCTCGCCGCTGCCCGAGGGCGACCCCGAAGGCCCGGTGACCAACGGCGGCTACTCGACCCACATCGTGGTCGAGGAGCCCATGGTGGTGTCGGTGCCGGACGGTCTCGACCCGGCGTCGGCGGCGCCGCTGCTGTGCGCGGGGATCACCATGTTCTCGCCGCTGCGGCAGTGGAACGTCGGCCCGGGCACCAAGGTCGCCGTGCTGGGGATGGGCGGGCTCGGACACGTCGGGGTCAAGCTCGCCGTGGCGATGGGTGCCGAGGTGACGGTCCTGTCGCAGACCACCTCCAAGCGCGACGATTCGCTGCGGTACGGCGCGGTCGAGCACTACGCGACCGCCGGTGAGGAGGGCAAGGCCACGCTGCGCGGGCTCCGCGGTTCCTTCGACGTCATCCTCAACACGGTGTCCGCGAACCTGCCCATGGACCGGTTCCTCGCCCTGCTCAAGCCGCGCGGGGCGCTGGTCAACATCGGGATCCCGACCGAGCCGATGTCGGTGCGGGCAGGGTCCGTCGCCGCGGGGCGCAAGATCCTGACCGGATCCATGATCGGCGGGATACCCGAGACCCAGGAGATGCTCGACTTCTGTGCCGAGCACGGGATCACCGCCGAGATCGAGCTCATCTCGGCGGACACGATCAACGAGGCCTACGACCGCGTCGTCCGGTCCGACGTGCACTACCGGTTCGTGATCGACGCCAAGACGTTCTGACTCACCGCGGTCTGACTCACCGCGGCGCGACCTGCGCGAGCAGGTCCGCGAAGTCCTCGTCCCGCGCCTCCAGGAAACGGTGCGCCTGCTCGGCGAAGTCCGCCAGCCCGGTCAGGCGCCCCGAACTCCGGGTCGCGCAGACCGCCGCGGCGCCACACGCCCGGTCGAGAGCGGACGCGATCGCCGAACCCCCGGGCAGCGCCGCCGCCACGCCCGCCGCGACGTGCGGGAACGTCACCTCCGCGACGCGTTCCCCGGACTCGCGGAACACCGCCACGGCGGAGGCGATCCTGTCCGCGTCCGCTCTGATCGTCCCGTCGGGCATATGCTCACCTCGTCGTCGTGCTGGTCTCGTCGTCGTCCTGGTCTCGTCGTCATGAGGTTCGACGTCCCCACCCGGCCGGTCGGTTCCGCCCCGGCCGGCCGGTTCCGACTGCAGCGGAGAGCACCGTGCCCCTCACCTGGACCCCCACCATCGACCGTGCGCTCGCGGTCGCGGCCCGCTGCCACGCCGGCCAGACCCGCAAGGACGACCCGACGCCCTACATCGCGCACCCCGTGGCGGTGGCGATGATCGTGTCCGACTTCACCGACGACCCGGACGTGGCGGTGGCCGCGCTGCTGCACGACGTCCTCGAGGACGTCCCACCGTCCGTCTACTCGGCCGACGACATGACCGCCGAGTTCGGCGCACGGGTCACCGGGATCGTCCGCGGCGTCTCGGAGGACAAGACCGCGGGAGAGACGACCCCGCCCTGGCGGGTGCGCAAGGAGGGGTACCTCGCCGCGCTCGCGGAGGACTCCGTGGAGTGCCTGCTGGTCTCGGCGGCGGACAAGATCCACAACCTGCGGTCGATGGTCGCCGCCCATGGCCGCCTCGGTGACGACATGTGGAAGCTCTTCAACGCCGGTCCGCAGGAGAAGCTGTGGTTCTACAGGTCGATCTCGGACGCGGTCACCCGACGCCTCGGGGACTGCGCGGTCTCGCGGGAGCTCCGCCGGGCGGTGGACGACGTCGCGGCGCTGGTGCCGCCGGCCAGCGGGTGAGCGGTCACACCGCCGGGAACTCGGCCTTGATCCGCAGCAGGGTCTTGGCCTGGGTCCGCCCCTCGAGTCCGAGGACCAGGCCGGCCGACTTGAGCCGCCGGGCGAGGTCCGAATCCGCGGCGAACTCGGACTCGGACTCGATCGTGATTTCCACCCGGCGGCCGCCGTTGAGCAGCACCGACTGTTTGGCGGCGTCCAATCCGGGGATGTTGGTCCAGCGGATCGGCCCGGGGTCGCGCGGCGAGGCGCCCGAACCCGAGAAGGAGTAGTCGAAGTCCGTGCTCTGGGTGCGGGTCACCTTGCCCCACCCGGCCATCGGGCCCACCCCCACGCGCGCGGCGACGGCGTTGCGGCGGGCGCTGTAGGTGGCGCACTCGATCTCGCAGGCCCCCAGGGTGTTCATCACCCTCAAGGCTTCCTCGAAGCGCTGCCGCAGGCTCCACGCGTCGTACTGTCCGAACGGCACCAGCAGCGGACGGCCCTCGATCGGCGCCTGCACGTAGACCACCCGCGGAACCACCTCACCCTCGACCACGTCATATCCCGACCTCACCTGCATGGGCCGCTGGATGACGTCGGTGAGCAACCCGCGCTTGTCGGTGACCGGCGCGGTCTCGTAGAAGGACACGAGCTGACTCACGGGCGCTCACCTCACTGTTCAAGGTCGCGACGGGTGCGGGACCTGACCCCCAGCGTATCCGCCGAGGCCGGCCACCTCACCCGGCCCAGAACTCCACCATCGGCTGGGAGGAGATCAGGACACCGTCCTCGTAGATCTCCATCCCGCCGGCATCGATCGAGTAGACGACGTCGTTGTTGGACACCGACGCATAGCCCCCGGCCACCACCGGGTCGCCGGCGTTGCAGCGGGCCTGCCGGTTGTCGGTCCACCCCGATGCGTCGGCTCTCGGAGGAGCAGGTAGGCGAGCGCACCGAGGAGGACCAGTCCCAGGACCGCCAGGATCGTGACCAGGGCGATCACCGCGCCCGAGCCGGAGCGCTGCGGTTCCGGCCGATAACCCTGCTGCCCCCACCTCTCGCGCGGTCCGTCGGACCCGTCATCCCAGCCACACGACATCGGACCACTCCCCCGCTACGGCCGGCCCGGATCCGGACGGCTCGTACAGTTCTGTAGGGAAGGGAGCAGGCATCCGCGTCGCTGTCGGCCCCGTCGCCACCCGACCCCGGGCCGGGTCGCGGGCAGGGCCCGGGTGCTCACCCGATCGGCCACTCCCCGAGGTCCGTGAGGTCGTCGGCCTCCGCGGTGACGGCGGTGGGCTCGCAGCCGAATCCGACCACCTCCGTGCCGTCCGCCAACGTCACGCGGCCGAGCTGCATCGGCCTGGGCAACTGGTCGAGGAACGTGCCGAGCGCCGCCGGGGAGACGCTCCACCTCTCGCCGAGCAGTGCGGCGCCGTCCGGGTGCCGCAGGACCCCGGGCTTGGGTGGCTCGGTGGCGAGGCGGTACATCCGGTAGTCGGCGCTGGACCGCACCGGCCCACGCCAGGCCGCGCCCCTGCTGATGAGCTGGTGCTCGAGCGGGCCCCCACGGCGGTGGGCGCCGAAGACGACCAGGTCGACCGCCGGCGCCCCCGCGCTCAGCGGCCACGGAACGAACGGCTCCGCGCCGGATCTCCGTTCCCCGGACAGGGCGGCCGCGATGTCGGCCACCGGCCCGTCGTGGAAGGGTCTGCCCACCACTGTCACGCCGAACCGCGCCGTCCCGCGGTCCCCCTCGTCGATCTCGTCGGTCGGCACCGCCACGGCGCACAGGTCGAAGAGGTTGCAGAAGTTCGTGTACGTTCCCATACGGCTGTTGAGGGCGATCGGGTCGGCTCCCACCTCGGCGATGGTCGGGTGGAAGGGCGCGGTGGGGACGAGCAGTGCAGCCGCACCCAGACGATCGAGTTCGGCCACCGCCTCCGCGCGCAAGGCCTCGACCTCCCGGCGGTCGTGCAACAGATCGACCGCAGTGATGTCGCGGGCCGGGGTGATGATGTCCCGGACGGTCGGGTCGATGCCCGCGTCCGGGCGTGGGTGCGAGTGCGGGGCGGAGTCGAGGAAGTCACCGACCGCCTCATACCGCTCGGCCACGAGCGCGCCGTCGTAGAGCAGCCTCGCCGCGGCGAGGAACGGCCCGAGGTCGATCTCCACCACCCGGTACCCGAGCGCGCGGGCCCGGTCGACGGCGCCCGAGAACGCCTCCGCCCACCCCGGGGCCATGGCCACGAGCTCACGCGGGACGGCGATCGTCGCGCCGGGTCCCGCGTCCAGCGGTGTGTCGGTGGGCCAGGGTCGGGTTCCCTCTCCGCCGGCCATCACCCCGGTCGCGCGGGCGGCGGTCCGGACGTCGCGGGCGAGGATGGTCACGCAGTCATAGCTCGCGCAGGCGGGGACCACCCCGTCGGTCGAGACGACGCCGAGCGTGGGTTTGATGCCGACGATCCCGTTGAGCCCGGCCGGGATCCGGCCCGACCCGGCGGTGTCGGTGCCGATCGCCAGATCGCAGATCCCCAGCGCCACCGCCACCGCCGAGCCCGAGCTCGATCCGCCCGACACGTGGTCGGGCCGGTGCGCGGCACGCACGGCCCCGTACGGACTGCGCGTGCCGACCAGGCCGGTCGCGAACTGGTCGAGATTCGTCACCCCCAGCACCACGGCTCCGGCCGCGCGGAGGCGTGCGACGGCCACCGCGTCCCGATCAGGCAGGTAGGCGAACCCGGGGCACGCGGCGGTGGTGGGTAGCCCCGCCACGTCGACGTTGTTCTTGACGGCGAGCGTCATCCCGGCGAGCGGGCCCCCCGCGGCGAGGGAGGCCATCATGTCGTCCACCAGCTCCTCACGTGGGCGGACCTGGATGAACACCTCGGGCCGGTCCGCCTCGGCCAGTCGGGCCACCACGTGGTCGACCGCCGCCTCGGCCCGGGCCCTCAGGTCGGTTCCGGTCGTCTCGGTACTCATGCGCTCAGCTCCCCACTGGCGGCCCAGCGCGAGAACTCCTCGGCGCGGGCGTGTTCCATCCGGCGTCGGGCGGAGGCGATCGACTCGGCCTCCCGCTCGCAGAACGCGGTGTGTTCGGCCAGCGAGAACGTGTCGTCGGTGATGTCGACGCGGCCTCGTCCGGCGGCGGTGTCGGCGCGGAGGTCGGCCAGCTCCTCGGAGGTGACGGGGTACCAGGAGATGCGGTCGAAGTGCCGCAGCAGCCACGGATGCTCGGGGTCGAATCCCGGTGCCGGTTCGGGGTGGCGATGGTTCCACACCTGGGTGGTGCGGCCCACGAACTGGTAGCCGCCCGGCCCCTCCATCCCGTATATGCACAGGTACGCACCACCGATGCCGACGGAGTTCTCCGCGGTCCACGTCCGGGCGGGGTTGTACTTGGTCGTCACCAGTCGGTGCCGCGGGTCGAGCGGCGTGGCCACGGGGGCGCCGAGGTAGACGTCCCCGAGCCCGAGCACCATGTACTCGGCGTCGAAGACGGTGCGGTAGACGTCGTCTGCGGTCTCCAGGCCGTTCATCCGGCGGATGAACTCGATGTTCCACGGACACCACGGGGCGTCGTCGCGCACGCCGTACATATACCTCTCGATGGCCTCCTTGGTGGCGGGGTCGTCCCAGCTCAGCGGCAGCCGGACGCGCCTACTCGACACCGCCAGGTCCTCGGCGGCGGGCAGCGCGGCCTCGGCCTCACGGAGGGCGGCCAGGGTGGCGCCGACCGTACTGCGGCCGGGTGTGATCTTGACCTGCAACGACCGGATACCGGGCGTGAGGTCCTGCTGGCCGGGCACGGGGTTCACCTGAAGGTGCAGGTAGAGGGCGTGGGCGCGGGCACGCAGCTCGAGGTCGAGCTCCATCCGTCCGTATTCGACCAGCACGTTGTCGTCCCCACCCCGACGGTAGGTCACCTCGGTCACCCCGTCGGCGGTGTGCCCGCGGCCCAGCACGCCGTCGTCGCGGTCACCGCCGTCGCCGAGGACGTACGGGCGGCCGGCCGCCGCCGCCCCGGCGATCCCGGCACGATCGCCGGCGGTGTCGACCCGCACGCGGACGAACCGCACGGTGTCCCCGGGCGCGAGTTGGCCGAGCTTCCACCGGTCTCCGCTGACCACGGTGACGGGGCAGACGAAGCCCCCCAGGCTCGGGCCGTCCGGACCGAGCAGGATCGGGGTGTCCCCGGTGAAATCCAGGGCGCCCACCGAGTAGGCGTTGTCGTGCACGTTCGACGGGTGCAGGCCGGCCTCCCCACCGTCGGGCCGGGCCCACCTCGGTCGTGGCCCCTCGAGCCTGACCCCGGTTCGGTCCGAGTTGAAGTGCACCGTGTAGCTGGCCGCGTAGAGCTCGTCCATTCCTGCGCGGGTGAGGAACTCCGGCGCCCCGTGCGGCCCCTCGGCCACCGCGATGTGCCAGTGATGGCCGATGGCCGGGACCTCGTCGGCGAGGATCCGGCGGGGCTCGCCCGGTCCGGGCTCCCCGACGGCGAGGGTGTCCCCCGCCGCGAGGGTGCGTCCCTCGTGTCCCCCGAACCGTCCGAGGGTGAAGGTCGACGACGACCCGAGATACTCCTGCACCTCGATGCCACCGGCGACCGCCACGTAGACGCGCATGCCCGGCCCGTCGACCACGGGGACGTCGAGGACGGATCCCGCGTCCAGCGGGACCGGCTTCCACTGGGCCACCGGGCGACCGTCCACCGTGGGGCGTACGTGCGCGCCGCCCACGCAGACCGTGATCGCGGCATCAGGCCGGATCCGCAGGCCGCCCCGGGTGCACTCCAGACCGGCGGCACCCTCCGGGTTGCCCAGGGCGGTGTTGGCCAGTCGCAGCGAGTAGTCGTCCATCGCCCCTGATGGCGGGACGCCCACGCCCCAGTACCCGACGCGGCCGGGCCAGTCCTGGACGGTGGTGATGAGTCCCGGGTGGAGGATCTCGAGGCGGGTCATGGTGGCGTCTCCTGTGGTGACGGGTGCGCGGGTGGCGGGCTCGCGGGTGGCGGACTCAGGCGGTGACGATCATCCGCACCGGCGTGGGGTCGAAGCCGTTGCACGGGTTGTTGATCTGCGGGCAGTTGGAGACCAGGACGATCACGTCGCGGTCGGCGCACAGCGCAAGGCGCTTGCCGGGCGCGGAGAGTCCGTCGACGATCCCGAGGGTGCCGTCGGGATCCACGGGCACGTTCATGAAGAAGTTGACGTTGGGGACCAGGTCCCGTTTGCCCAGTCCGTGCCGGGCGCCCTCGCGGAGGAAGTTCTCCACGCAGGCGTGTTGGTGCCGGGTGTGGTGGCCGTACCGCAGGGTGTTGGACTCCTGCGAGCACGCGCCACCGAGGGTGTCGTGGTTGCCCACCTCGTCGGCCGTGATCGTCACCAGGGGCTCGCCGGCGTCGTCCCGCAGCACGCTGTCGGTGGTGAGGAAGATCGACCCCTGGGCGGCGACGGTCGCCGGGGCACTGTAGCGCCGGGTGGGGTCGTGCGCGTCGTAGAACAGGGTGTCGACGGCCTGATTTCCCTCGAGATCGACGATGGTCAGGGTCTGCCCCCGGAACAGGACGCGGGACCAGGCGGCCCGGGCGGCGACGGTCTCGTCGGCGACCACGGCGCCGCCGGCGAGTGCCAGCTCTGCGGGGGGAAGAGCTGCGGGGGGAAGGTCTGCGGGGGTGACGGTCGAACGTGTCATGGGGTTCTCCTCAGTCGATCTGCGTGAAGGCGCGGTGGGCGGCCTCGGAGTTGGCGACGGCGCGGCGGTACTCGAGGTCGTCCCCGACGCCGGGGAAGGAGCCCGCCAGGAGGGCGTCGAGATCCTGTGAGGCGCTCCAGGCCAGGAGCTCCACGCTCCCGGCGTGGTACCGCGTCGATGGGTCGAGCGGGTGGTCCGCGACCGCGACGGCCACGACGACGGGAAGGTGCAGGATCAGGTCGACGGTCGCCCCGGCCCCGGCACCGCCGGTGGACACGAGCGCCCCGTCGTCCGCGACCCGGACGCCGTGGAAGAACGACACGGTGTGGGGCAGGTCCCGCTCGGTCAATCCGTGCTTGAGAGCGGCCAGCAGCAACAGCTCCCGCCCCGCCGGTGACTCGGACTCCGGTGCTCCGGCCCCGTAGCGGGCGACGTTGCCGGCCAGCGTCGAGGCGCCGCACAGCGCGTCGTGGTGGCCGGAGGTGTCCGCGACGATCGTCGCGAGCACGCGCCCCTGGTCCGAGAGCAACGGATGACCGGTCCCGAGGTAGGCCTGCCACGGGACCTTGACCGTGTCGGCGGTGTTGAGGCGCTCCCAGGGGGCGTCGGCCCGCCACATCATGAGCGAGGCGCAGGCCGTGCCGTCCCGGTCGGTGAGGCGGATCCGTGTGCCGCGGGCCAGGGTGAGCGCGGTGTACCGGCCGCCGGGGATCGACTCCGCCCAGGTGAGACGGTCGGTCGGGATGTCCGCCGGCGGGTGGGGCCAGTCGGTGGCCGGAACGACCGGCATGGCGTCGGTGATCGCGCCGGCCTGGGCACGGGCGTGTTCGCGGGCGCCCGAGGTCGTGGACGTGCTGTCGGTGGTGCTGGAGTCGGTCGTGCTGGATTCGGTGGCGCTGGTCATCAGGTCACTCTCCGATCGTGACGGGTTTGGGATGGGTCTTGCCGCGGGGGAAGCACAGGATGCCGAGCCCCACCACGGCGAGGACGGTCAGGACGCCGGCCCATCGCATCCACGGCGTCTGTCCCGAGGGGTCGAAGATCTCCGTCCGGGGCCAGGCGAGGTTGACCGTCATGAGCAGTCCGTACCCCACGGCCAGGACGTTGACGGGGATCCCCCAGCGGCCCAGCGAGAACAGCGGCTTGCCCTCGGCGTCGGTGAGCCGGGGGCCGTTCGGCCATCCCCGCAGGCGGCGCAGGAGCAGCGGCGCGGTCACGCACAGGTAGGCGAGGTAGATGAGGATGATGCACACCGAGGCCAGGGTCGCGAAGATCGCGGCGTTGCCCATGTTGACCAGCAGGATCGCGATGCACGACACGCCGATGAGCACGGCCGGGGCGATAGGGGTACCGGTGCGTGGGTTGACGCGGGACAGGGTGGCCGAGAAGGGCAGGCGCCCGTCGCGGGCCATCGAGAACATCAACCGGGTGGCCGCGGTCTGGATGGCGAGGGTGCAGATGAAGATGGCCACCACGACCACCACGAGGAGCACCTTGCCCCAGAAGTTCCCGAGCACCGAGTTCAGGACGTACGGCAGCCCCTCGGTGGCCAGCCGGCCGTCGGTGAGGCTGGGCGCGGCCATGAGCGCGGCGAGGATCATGAGTCCGCCACCGAGGGCCGAGACGGTCAGGGCCATCCGGATGGTCCGTGGAGCGACCCGGCGGGGGTTGACGGTCTCCTCCGCAAGTTCGCCGGCCGAGCCGAAGCCCACCATCACGTAGGCGGCCATCAGGCCGGAGACGACCCAGGCCCAGATGTACCCGGGCTGGTCCCCCATGCCCGCGGTGTCGAAGACGACCTGCGGCCCGCGGACGGCGTGGGTCAGCAGCGCGAGGATCACCGCGACGACTCCGACGATCTCGCAGGTCACGCCGATGTTGTTGACGTAGGCCATCCACCTGATACCGAGGGAGTTGATCGTGGTGGTGATGACGAGCAGCACCGATCCCAGCAGGACGGCGTTCGCCGCGCCGGAGGGCGAGGTGAGGGCCGGGTCGTCGCCGATGATCTGGAAGCCGGACCAGATACTGGGCAGCACGACCTGGAGCGCGATGGCCGCGGCGGAGGCGGTGACGATCTGGGCGAGGATCATGAACCAACCCCCGAACCACCCGACGATCTCGCCGCCCATCCGCCTCGACCACTGGTAGATCGCTCCCGAGAGGGGATACCGGGCCGCGAGCTCGGCGAAGCACAGGGCCACCAGGAACTGGCCCGCGAACACGATCGGCCAGGTCCAGAAGAACGCCGGTCCGCCGAACCCGTACCCCAGCCCGAACAGCTGGAAGATCGTGGTGAGGATCGAGACGAACGAGAACCCGGCCGCGAACGACGCGAAGGTGCCGAGGCTGCGGTGGAGCTGCTGGTCGTAACCGAGGTCGGCGAGGTCGTCGTGGTCCCCGCGACGTGCGGGAGCCGGGGTGGACTCGTCATCCCGACCAGCGGGGACCGGGGTGGCGAGGCCGGAGGGATCGCTCATGCCCGGGGCTCCTCTCGGGGTGGTTGTCGATAGCAGGAGCCCGAGCTGCGCCGGACCATTTCCTGTCTGCCGATAGTTTTCTCCTCGCGTGTGACCCCCGGGTTGCCCGGTGTTTCCATCCGATTAACAGGCCCTCACGCCTCCGCCCACCCCTCGCGGGTGGCCCGGTCGCATGATCGAATGCCCCCATGCCGACCCCTCGTGACCCCCGCGACCAGCGCGCGCGAGCCTGGTCGGACGGGGTGCGGCGCGAGCTCACCGCACGACTGGGCCCGGCGGTCTCCCGCGCCGTCTGGGTCACCGGATCGGTGGGCCGCGGGGAGGCCGTCCCGGGGAGCGACCTGGAAACCCTCGCCGTCGTCGTCGATCCCGACGCCCCCCGTGACCCCGGCCGACCCGACGGCCGGGCGGTGCGCCGCGCCGTCGCCTCCACCGACCTCTCGCACGAGCCCTGGTTCGCCGAGACGTCCCCCGCCTCGGCCGCCGATCCCCGCCTGATCCGGAGCGTCGCCGGGTGGACGCGGGCCGCCGACGGGTGGGCCGACGCCCCCGCGCGGGACCTGGGGGTCGTCCACCTGGGACTCCTGGCCGACGCCCGGCCACTGACGGACGGCCACGACGACCCCGAACTCCTGCCCCGTATCGCCGCCCGAGCCGTGGCCGGTCACCCGGTGATCCTCACCGACATCCTCGCCGACGCACTGTCCACCCGCGCATCGGTGCCGTCCCGGCTCACCCGCGCCCTGCGGTCGGACCCGGTCGTCGACCTCAAGGCCTGCGTCCTCACCCCGGTCGTCAAGCTCGCCCGGTGGGCCGCGCTGCGGGCCGGGGTGACGGCCACCTCGACCGACGCACGCCTCGAGCTCGCCGCCGACCCCCGGGTCCTGCCCGACGACCGCTGGGAGGCCCTGCGCGCGGCCACGCGCTTCGCCGCGCGGCTGCGGTGGGAGGTCCGCCTCCGTGCCGGGTCCGACGGGCCCGGGAGCGACCGGGTCCCCCTGTCCGCCCTCACCACCGCCGAGCGCGCCGGACTGCGCTCCACCGCTCGCGAGATCGCGGGCGCGCAGCGCACCCTCGACTACCTGCGGTCCACCGGCGAGCTCCGGGAGCCGGGGTGACCCGCCATCCGGCCACCAGCGCGATGCTGGCGATCTCCGCGCTGGAGGGGTGGAGGCCGGAGGAGGACGACGACGAGATCCTCGACCTCGTCGACAGCGCGGCCCCGGGGCGGCTGATCCGCCTCCACGTCCGCAACGCGTTCCCCCCGGAGGCCACCCGGCGTCCCCGGCCCCGGATCCTCGCCCGACGCACCCCGTACCTCATCCGAGGGACATCCGTGCTGGAGAACTCACTCGGCCTCACCTCGGCCCGGGCACTCGGCCGCGCGGAGGCCCTGCTCGCCGTCGCCGCGGGGGCACGTCTCCTCCGCGATCCCGCGCACGCCCCCCGGACGGTGTCCGGGGTCCACGCGGCGCTGTTCTGCGACGTGTACCCCTGGGCCGGTCTGCCGCGGATCGTCGGCCTGAGCAAGCAGGGGTCGGCGTTCGCGCCCACGGCCCGCGTCGCCATGATGACCGCTCCGCTCGAGAACCCCGCGGATCTCGTCGCCGACGCCCTGTCGTCGGCGCCCGGCACCGCCAGCCGGACGACGACGGTGGCGATCGCACTGGCCAACTGGTACGCGCGGTTCAACTACGTCCACCCCTTCCGGGAGGGCAACGGGCGGGCCGCCGCGGTCGCCGCGCTCCTCGCCGCGCGCGCCCACGGGGTGGACCTCGACTTCACCCGGACCGATCGCGGGTCGTGGGTCCAGGCCGCGGTCTCCTCGATGCCGGTGCCCCCTCGCCGGAGCGTCGATCCCACGGCGCACCGGTTCGAGTTCCTCCGTGTCACGATGGATCGGAGCGTCACCCCCTAGGACCCGTATCGCGGGTCTGCGCCCGAAAGGAGCACCGTGTCCTCACCCGGACGGCCCCGCCTCGTGGACCGGCGCCGTCCCGGGGCGACCCCGGCAGAGGAGATCCTGGACGCGGCGGCGGAGTTGTTCACCACCCGCGGGTACACGGCGACCTCGACCCGGGCCATCGCCGACGCGGTGGGCCTGCGGCAGGCCTCGCTGTACACGCACTTCCCCACCAAGGCCGCGATCCTCGTCTCCCTCCTCGACACGACGGTGCGCCCCACCCTGGACAGGGCCCGGGGGCTGCGCGACGGGAGCCGGGACCCGGGGGAGGTCCTCCGGGAACTCGCGACGATCGACGTCGAGGGACTCCTGGCCTCGCGCTGGAACATCGGGATGCTGTACGTGCTCCCGGAGCTGGCCGGGGAGGACTTCGACGAGTTCCGGGCCGCCCGCTCCGAACTACGGGGGATCTACCGGGAGCTCGTCTCAGGGTGTCGCCCCGACCTCGACCCCGGTGATCCGGTCCTGGACCTGCCCTTCCGGGTGGTCGAGGCCGTGATCCCGCACCGTCAGGACCACCCGGGGGTCGCGGTGGACGCCGCTCGGTGGGCGGCGGCCGCGGTCCGCGTGATCGGCACGGGGTGAGCCGACCTGTCGTAGCCGTGAGGCACGATGACGTTGTGACCGGCTCCCAGTCCCCCGCCGCTGGCTTTCCCATCGCAGGCTCTCCCGTGGTGGCCGAGATCCGTCGACTCCGCGCGCACGACGCCCTCGGTCGCATCACCGTCATCGTCGCCTCGTTCGGTGCCGCGCGGGACCTGGTCCGGGCGCTGGCCCTGTCCGGCGGCGCGGCGGGCGTCGCGGTGCGGACCGCCGACCAGGTGGTCGCAGAGCTGTCCGCACCCGCCCTGGCCCCCCGCGCCGCGCTGCCGTTCCCGCTCCTGGAGGCGGCAGTGGAGAAGGCCCTGGACGCGGACCCCGGCGAACTCCGGGCGGTGGCCGGCGAGCCGGTCACCGGCCAGGCGGTGGCCCGGGCCTGCCTGCGGCTGGGAACCGTGGAGGCGGGGTCGGTGGCCGCGGAGAACCGGCTCCATGCCGAGGTGCTCCGGTTGTCGGAGCAGGCCCGTGCGATGACCGGCGCCACCTACTACACGCAGTTCGAGGCGGTCTCGGCCGCGCTCGAGAGGCTCGACGGTCTCGGCCGCGTCGTCCTCGCGGCCCCCTTGAGGGGAACAGAGACCGAGCGACGTCTGCGCGCCGCCCTGGACGCGCGAGGGGTCACGCCGATCCCCGGGACGGGAGCCGACCACCTGGCCTCCGCGGCGGAGCCCGACGGCGACGGCGCCGTCACGGGAACCCACGTCCTGCACGCGTCGGACCCGGATGACGAGGTGCGGGCCGTGGTCCGGTTCGTCCGCTCACGCCTGGCGGACGGGACCCCGGGGCACCGGATCGGCGTCTACTACCCGTCGCCGGATCCCTATCTCCGACTGGCGCTCCGGGCGTTCTCGGAGGCGGGGATCGTCGTCAACGGACCCTCCGCCACCGATCTCGGTCGCACGCCCGCCGGCCGGTCCCTCGTGCGACTACTCGCGATCGACCCGGGACTCATGCCGCGCGCCGACCTGCTCTCGATCGTGGCCGAGGGAGCCGTGGTGATCCTCGACGAGCAGGGCGCGTCGGTCTCGTCCCGTCGGCTGGAGTTGCTCACCCGCACGCGTCTCCCGGTCATCGGAGCGGGCGACTGGGCCCGCCTGGCCGAACGCCTCGCGGACCGGGGTGATCAGCCCGGGGACGGGTTCACCGACTCCGACCGGGCGGCCGCCGCGGCGTTACTTCGCCTCGTCGACAGGATCCGGTCCACCCTCGGCGCCCTCGAATCCGCACGGACCTGGTCCGAGGTCGGTGAGACGCTGGACGCCCTGCTCACCTCGGTCTTCCGGCAGACCCCCAACCGGGCGGCGGTGCAGGCCGCGGTCGGCTCTCTCGCCGACCTCGACACCTTGTCGCCCGCGATCACCCGCGAGCGGATCGTCGGAGCCGTGTCCACCCGGTTGGACTCGATCACCGAGCGGGTCGGCGAGGAGGGGGCGGGCGTGAGCCTGGGTCCGATCGACGACGCGGTCGGCCGGGACCTCGACACGGTGTGCGTGGTGGGCATGGCCGAGGGACTGTTACCCGTCCTGCACCGACCCGACCCGCTGCTGCCCGAGGGAGCGGTCGGACCGCCCGCCTCCGAACTGCTCGACGAGCGGTACCGGGTCCTCCAGCTGGCCCTGTCGGCGGGCGCGAACCGTCGACTGTGCTCGTTCCCCCGCGGGTCGATGCGGGGCGGCGGACACCGCATCCCGTCCCGGTGGCTCCTGCCCACGGTCTCGCGCCTCACCGGCCGGCAGGTCCACGCCACCCGGTGGCAGGACGCCGTGGCGGGGTGCCCCGCCGTCACCGCGGTCCCCTCGTTCGTCGACGGCGTCCTCTCGCCCGCACCCCTCCTGGGTCCCGATCCGGCCACCCTCACCGAGCTACGCCTCCGTGAACTGGCGGCACGCGGGTGGCGGGCGGGACCCACCGCGCCGGAGCCACTCATCCGGGCCCACGAGATGCGCAGGGACCGGCGGCTCGGTGTGTTCTCGCGGTTCACCGGAGACGTGTCGTCAGTGAACGACCTGGTCACGGTTCTCGACACACCCGTCTCGCCGACCCGCCTGGAGGACTGGGCCCAGAGCCCCTACCTGTTCTTCCTCGCGACCGTTCTACGAGTCCGCGTGCTCGACGACCCGGCGGCGGACATCGAGATGGACCTCCGCGACTACGGCGACCTGGTCCACGCGATCCTGCAGAGATACGTGGACGACCGACTCGAGCTGGGGGTCGGTCCGGATCGTGACCTGCTCATGCGCGCCCTCTCGGAGGAGTGCGACAAGGCCGTCGCCGCGGCCCCCGGGCTGCTCGCCCCCCTGTGGCGCCGGCGACGGATGCTCCTGGAAGTCGAGCTCGGCCGGTGGTTCGAGGAGGACAGCGCTGATTCGGTTGCGGGCTGGCGCCCCACCGCCACCGAGTTCGGATTCGGGCGCGAGCTGCCCGGAGAGCCGACGGCCCGGATCCCGTTCGAGGTGAGCACCTCCCGCGGACCGGAGACCCTGCTCCTGGCCGGATCGATCGACCGACTCGACGTCCGGGATGGTGCGCAGCGCGTGACCGACTACAAGACCGGCACGCCTCCCGGGGCGGAACTGCGCCCGGGCGAGGACGACCCCACCGTGGCCGGCACCCGGTTCCAGCTCCCCCTGTACGCCGCGGCCGCCGCCTCCGCCCGGCACATGGCCGTGTGCGAGGCCCGCTACTGGTATTGCACCGAACGCGGCGGCTTCGAGCAGATCTCCCTCGCCATCTCGGACACCGTCATGGACCGGGTCCGCTCGGACGTCGGCCACCTGGTCGACGCCATCCAGCGGGGATGGTTCCCCCTCAAGGGCGGGCGCGGATCCTCCCGCGACCTGGCCGAACTCCTCGGAGGAGCGGACCTGGACCGCACGTGGGAGCGGCTGTCCGGGCGGGAGCCACTGGCGTCCCATCCCGCGTTCGTCGGCATCGTCACCGGGGACACCGCCGGGACCGGATCGGAATCGACCTCATGAGCACGCTTCACGACCAACCCGCCCGGGACCGGGTCGAACGGGACACCGCCGCCACCCTCTTCGTCGAGGCCGGGGCGGGCACCGGTAAGACCCACGCCCTGGTCCGCCGGCTCAGCACCCTCCTCCTCACCGACGGGGTGCCCGTGGACAGGATCGCCGCGATCACGTTCACCGAGAAGGCGGCCGCCGAACTGCGTGACCGGCTGCGGGTCCACCTGGTCGACCGTCGGGACGGCGGAGACCACCGCGCGGACGCCGCACTCGCCGGGCTCGACACCGCGGCGATCGGAACCCTGCACTCGTTCGCACTGCGCCTGCTCTCGGAGAACCCGCTCGAGGCCGGGATACCCCCGAAGGTGACCGCCCAGCAGGACACCGCCGAGGCCACGGCCGTGGAAGCGATGTGGCAGGAATGCGCGAGCGTCCTGTTCGGCGGAGACCGGGACGGGGCGCGCTCCGGCATCCTGGCCCAGGCGGTCGACGACATGCTCGACGCCGGCGTCGGCACCCTCGCCTTCCGCGAGATCGTCGAGGCGCTGCACCGCGACTGGGACCGACTCCCGCGCGGTCCCCTCCACTCCGGCGGGGTTCCCGGTTCCGAGCTGCCCGCCACCCCCGATCTCGCGGAGATCGTCGCCGCGATCGGGTCGATCATCGGCTGGCGCGAGTCCTGCCAGGACGAGACCGACAAGCTCTATCAGACCCTCTCCAAGCACGAGGACTGGCTGAGGGACCTGCAGTCGGCGGCCGCGGATCCGACGGCCTCTCCCACCTGGGTCGAACTCCTCGCCAAGCCCCTCGGTCCCGGAAGCGGGGGCAAGGGGCCCAACTGGGGTGGGGCCGACACCGTCAGGGGGATCAAGGAGGAGATCAAGCGACTGCCCTCGATCTGCACCGAGGTCCTGTCCGCCCACTGGCGCCCCCGCATCGCGATCGTCCTGGACGCCCTCATCCCGGTCATCCACGGGCACGCCGAGGACCGGCGCCGGCGCGGCACGTTGCAGTTCCACGACCAACTCGTCCTGGCGCGGGAGTTGCTGCAGGACCCCGCGGTGCGGGACCGGGTCAGGAGCCGGTACACGCGCATCCTCATCGACGAGTTCCAGGACACCGATCCCATCCAGCTCGACCTCGCCGTACTCCTCACCGCCGAGGACGGCCGACAGGGGGCCGGGTCGACGTCCGGGTCGAGTGCGGGGCCGGTATCGGGGCCGGTGGCCGGAAGGCTGTTCACCGTCGGCGACCCCAAACAGTCCGTCTACCGCTTCCGCCGGGCGGACATCTCCACCTACCTGCGGGCGCAGCGGATGGACGGGGTCGAGCTCGAGCGCCTGACCACCAACTTCCGGTGTTCGCGGGCGGTGCTGGACTGGGTCAATTCGGTGTTCTCGGAGGTGATGCTCGCCGCGCAGGGCGTGCAGCCCGGGTACCGGGAACTGGAACCGGGTCCTGATCGGCCCCCGCACGACCCCGCACACGGGCCCCGGCCGTTCGTGTTCCGCACCGAGGACGTGCCCACGCTGCCCGATCACTGCCCCGCGGACGCGAATGACGACCTCACACGGCACTGGACCGAGGCCTCCGATGTCGCACGGGTGATCGCGACCGCCGTCCGCGAGCAGTGGACACACGAGTCCAAGGATGGCGGCCACACCCCGCTCCGCCTCGGGGACATCGCGATCCTCCTGCCCTCCCGGGGCTCCCTGCCGATGATCGAACAATGCCTCGACCACGCCGGGATCGACTTCCGGACCGAAGCGTCGTCCATCGTCTACGGCACCCCCGAGATCCGGGACCTCCTCCTCGCCGTGCGGGCCGTGGCCAACGCGGCCGACGAGGCGTCGCTCGTCGGAGCGCTCCGCTCCCCGCTCTTCGGTTGTGGCGACGACGACCTGCTCCGTTGGCGTGCGGCCGGTGGGGCATGGGCCCCCGGCGCCCCGGCGCCCGACCACCTCGTCGACTCCCCCGTCGCCGTGGGGATCGACTACCTCTCCGGCCTGTCCCGGCGGAGCCGACGGCCGGGCGAGATCCTCGAGGCACTCGTCCACGACCGGATGGTCTTCGAATCGGTCGCCGAGTCGCCCCGCCGGCGCGACCTGTGGCGACGCATCCGATTCGTGATCGAACACGCCTGGCAGTGGGAGGACTCCGCCGCCGACCCCGCCCGCGCCGACCTGCGCGAGTACGCGGACTGGGCGCTGGCCCTCACCGCCGAGGACGCCCGGGTCCCGGAGGCGGCGATCCCGGAGATCGGGGTCGACGCCGTGCGCATCACCACGATCCACGCCGCCAAGGGTCTCGAGTACCCGATGGTCGTGCTGGCCGGGATGAGCCGCAAGTGGCCCGGTGACCGGGACAGGCTGCTGTGGACGGACGACGAGCCTCCACGGCCCGCGGCCTCGTTCTCCACCTCGGTGCGCGATCCCGGGTTCGCACGGGCCGCGGAACGCGAGGCAGAACACTCACTGGCGGAGCGGATCAGGCTGTTGTACGTCGCCGCCACGCGCGCGGAGAGTCGCCTCGCCGTCTCCGGGCACGGATACGTTCTGACCAAGGAGACGAACCCGAAACCCCGGAAGCTGTGGGGTTCGCTCCTCGGCTCGGTCATGGAGGTGCCCGACGCGCCGCAGCTGGTGCCCTACGGACAGGACCTGCTCGAACCGGCGCCCGCACCCCCCGTCGACGTCCCCGGACGGGACGAATGGAACGACCGCAGCCGCGAGGTCGTCGCCCGTTCCGCCGAGCGAGCCGGGTGGTCGGCGACCCGGATCGCCCATCACCCCGCGGGCGGGCCCGACCCCTCGCTACCCGAGCAACTGGCCGCTGCCGTGTGGGACCGTTTCGCGCCCGCTCCCACGCGCGAGGAGGAACTGCCGCCCGCACCCCGTACGGTCCCCCTGGCCTCCGGTCCCGACGTCGGCACCGCCGTCCATCACCTGGCCGAACACACCGATCTCGCCGAGCTCGCCGCAGCAGCCCCCTCCTCGGCCATCCAGGAGTGGGAGTCGTGGGCGGCCGATCAGCTCACCGCCCTCGGTCTCGGTGGCGGCGTCCGCGGCGCCAGGTCCCCCGAGGCCGTCGAGGAGATGGTCGCCGTCGCCCGCACGGCCCTCACCTCGGACCCCGTGCGGAGGGCGGCTGTCCGCCCGCACTGGGCGGAGTTGCCGGTCGCGGGATCCCTCACCACGGCCGACGGCACGTCCGTCGCGGTGGAGGGAGTGGTCGACCTGGTCGTCGACCACCCCGACGGGTCCCTGTCCGTCATCGACTACAAGACCGATGTCGCCGTCACCTGCGCCACCGTGGACGACTATCTGCTCCAGCTGTGCGCGTACGCCGAACTCCTGGGCGCGACCACCGGCCGGACGGTCAGCCGCGTCGACCTCGTGTTCTGCCGCGGCGGCCGGGCCACCGTCATAGGTCGGGACCTCAGCTGAGGTTCGTCCACGCCACGCGCCCGTGCGTCGCGGCAGCGATGGCGGCATCGCAGGGTTCGCCGGTGGTCGCCGCCCGGTACAGCTCCACCAGCAGGTCCACGACCGAGTCCCACACCCGGTGGAGCGGTTCGTCCCCGCCGTACGCCCAGACCGCTCCGGCACCCGGACCGTCCCGGTAGGAGACCGCGTACCCGTAACCCCGCCTCTCCGCGATCGGCCACAGTCTCCCGGCCCAGGTCACCCCGGGCCCCGGTTCCGAACCCAGCCCACCGGTGGCCATGGCGCGCTCGAACATCCGCGCCTGGACATCGAAGCCCTGGGCCGGGTCCAGCGGGTCGGCGAACGGCAACAGTCCCTCGACCGCGTCCAGGCCCGTCCGGCGGAGGTGCCAGGCAAGCGTGCGGATCCCCACCGAATCGTCGACACCGCAACTGTCGAGCAACATGCCCGCCCGGGAATCGGACGCCCGGGGATCATCCAGCCACGCATCGGGCAGCCCCTCCACCTGCACGATCTCGGCCAGCGCGTCGCACAGTTCCCCGACCTGCTCGTCGAGCACCACCGAGGCGTCATCCACGCGTCCGGACCGCGATCGACGAACCACCTGCCCGGTCGATGCGGGAGCCCCGGTGGTCACGGGAGCCACGGTGGTCACGGACTCCTGTGTAGCCGAACCGTCGCCCCTCTCCCCCTCCATCGCCCACCGGATCCGTTCGAGGGCGCCGTCGAGATCGGCGACCCACTCCGGCCGGGCGACGGAGGGGCCCGCGTCCACAGGGGCCGGTGCCGATCGGACGTCGTCCTGCCGCAGGGCCGGGATCGAGCCGGTGACGTCGGCGAAGAGGTCCAGCCGGTCACGGCGGCTGTCGCGCATCCGGTCACGTTCGGATCGGGTGAACGACATCACCGGGAGCATGAGGAGCAACGCGGCCTGCCGTCCTGAGAAGCCGAACCCCAGCTTGAGGGCGCGACGCGCCTCGACTGGGGAATCCGAGCGCCGGATCGTCTCCATCACGGCCGTGAGGTCCTCACACGCCAGGAGCACCGCCTCGGCCTCGTCGAACGCCCTTCCCGCATGGTCTCCGGGCTCGAACCACCCTCCGAGTGCACCCATAGCTCCCACGCTGATCCCCCGATCTTCCCCACCGTCGAACAGACCCGGCCCCCACCGGTTCCAGGCGAGATCCTACGCGGGTGGGCCCTGTGGCGGTCCTGCAGCCGCAGGGCCCGGAGGGGGGCTCAGCCGGCGGTTGTGACCGATCTCTCCGGCTGTCACACCGCCTTGACCAGTGCGTTCCGTTTTCTACTCAGATTCCTATCGACGACCGAGCGTTCCCGTGGAAAACGAACGTAGGGTCCTGGACATGAACGGACATCTGATGCTCGAGGACGGGGGCCGGAGCCGTTCCGTCCCGGTTCCTCCTGCTGAGGGCCCCGAGGAGGAGGCCCGGCCCGAGGCCCGCCCCGGCTTCGACGACCACGGGATCCGCGAGGCCGCCCCGGCTGCGGTCTTCCCCGCGCCGCTGACCGCGGTCTCGGCCGCGGCGACGGGCGGGGTGATCGGCCTCGGCGCCGTCTACGGCGTCGCGGCGCTTCTCGCCGACACCCTGGTGGGTGTGGCGCTGCTGGTGCTGGTGTTCGCGCTGACGATGGCGGGCCCCCGAGTCCATTCCATGGCCCGGACCGAGGTGGGCCGCACGGTGGCGGTGGTCCTCGAGGCGATCGCCTTCGGTGGCGTGCTCGGCGCGATCATCGTGGTGCTCTGAGCCGCGCCCCCAACTCGTCCACCAGGCCCGCCTCTACTCCGGCGCCGTCCACGAGGTATCGACGGACATCGCCGAACTCTCGGTTCAACGCTGTCAGCGACCGCCTGATGTTGGCCTCCTCGACCCCGATGAGCACGTCGATCGCCTCCAGGCGCTCGGGCATCTCCGCCCGGACGTAGGAGCGGATGGCGTTGACGAAGTCGACGGACAGCTCGCGCGTCAACATGTAGTCGGCGATCACGTCCTCCTCGCGGACGCCGGCGAGCAGCTGCAGGACGGCAGAGGTCCAGCCTGTCCGGTCCTTGCCGGCGGTGCAATGCACGATCGCCGGGCCCGTCGACCGCGCCACGGCGCGGACCACGCGTCCGAAACCCGTCCGCTCCTCGTCCCCGACGACGAATCGCTCGTACATGATCGCCGTCTCCCTCCGGGCGTCCTCGACGCTGTACGTGCCGGCCCCGGTGAAGGCGGCGGCGGAGGTGTTCCCGGCGAGCACGTCGATCGCGAGGTAGTGGGCCCCGTCCGGGATCACATCGGGCTGACGGACGATCTCCTCGTCGGTCCTCAGGTCGACGACGGTGCTCACCCCGAGCCGGTTGAGCACGCCGAGGTCGTCCTCACCCACGGACAAGGTGGTGGACCGGTAGACCAGACCGCGGGCCATGGTCCCGGACGGCTCGAGGGCGTATCCGTGGCCGGCGACGTCACGGAAATTGTGGACGCTGGTGAGTCGGACGTCCCCCGGCGCCGGACCGGACGCCCCGGCCGCTGCACTGACATCCCGGACGACCTCGGCGTCGACCCCGGTGTTCACGCGCGCATCTGCGCCCATTGCGCGTCCCCTTCTCCGCGTCCACTGCTCCGCACCCACTCGGGCTCCCGCGCGCCCGGATGGCGCGCCGCCCCTCTGTCGTTCCTACCGGATCGCCGGGACCGGTGCGAGCGGGGGCGTCAGCTCAGGATGCGCAGTTGGAACGGGTAGTTGATGGTCCGGCCCCGCGTGGCCCGCACGACCCCGATCAGGTGGCCGACGATCTGGAGGACAAAGGAGACCGCCAGCAGGACCAGTCCGATCGGGATGCCGATCACGGTGATGATGAAGATCCAGCCCACGATGCTCATGATCCACAGGCCGACGTTGAAGTTGAAGGACCCGGCAGCGGCCTGCCGGACGAACGGGCTGCGGTCCTTGTAGATCAGCCACATCACCAGCGGCCCCACGAAGGAGAGCCACCCCGCCGAGAGCGCCATGGCGATGAGACTGGACGCGTGCGCCAGGGCCGCGGGGGTGCGGTCGTCGGGGCCGGCCACGGGCTGGCCGTACTGGGAGTCGCCGTACTGGGGGAATCCGGGCTGTTGCGTCATACCCCCAGTGTGCGCCACCGGGGGCCCGGGGACATCAGGGATGACCCCCGTGTCCGCCTGATCCCCGCGGTCGTGCACGCCGCGCGCCCCATGCGCCCCCGAACCACGGTTTCACCCGCCTGTCACATCCCCCGCCTACCCTGGCGGCCATGACAGAGACCGCACAGGATCACACCGCACCCGATTCCGGGACCGATCCTCTCGCCCGCGCGGTGGCCCCCCTGCGGGAGGACGTCCGGTTCCTGGGTTCCCTGCTCGGCGACACTATCCGGGAGCACGCCGGGGACCGGGTGTTCGATCTCGTCGAGACGGCCCGCCGGACGGCGTTCGCGGTGCGGCGCTCGGAGGCCGACAGGGACGAGGTGTCCGCCCTGTTCAAGGACATCAGTGCCGCCGACGCCATTCCGGTGATCCGTGCGTTCTCACTGTTCGCCCTGCTTGCCAACGTGGCGGAGGACCTGCATCAGGAGCGCCGCAGGCGGATCCACCGGGCCGCGGGAGAGACGCCGCCCGACGGGGACCTGGAGGTCACGTGGACCCGGGTCGCGGACCTGCTGGAGGCGGACGACGACGAGCGACTGGCCGCCGTGCGCGCGACCGCCCGCGTGTCCCCGGTGCTCACCGCCCACCCCACGGAGACCCGTCGCCGGATGGTGTTCGAGGCCACCCGCAGGGTGCATCTCCTCATGGCCCGCCGGGACGGTCTGCGGTCGAGGGACCAGGACCCGGTGACGGAGGCGGAGATCGCGGAGATCGAACTCGAGCTGCGCCGCCTCGTGCTCGCGCTGTGGCAGACCGCCCTCATCCGCAACGAACGTCCCCACATCGAGGACGAGGTGATGGCCGGGCTGCAGTATTACGAGGCCACCCTGCTGGAGGTGATCCCCCCGCTCAACGCGCAGATCGACGAGCGCCTCGGGTGCGGGGGTCGTGCGGTCGTGCGGCCCGGTTCGTGGATCGGCGGCGACCGCGACGGCAATCCGTACGTCACGGGCGACGTGGTGCGGTTCGCCACCGACCGGGCGGCGGAGCTGCTCCACGGTCACTATGCCGAGCAGCTGCGCCTCCTCGAACGTGAGCTGTCGATGTCGGCCCGGATCGTCGAGGTCGACCCGGGGATAGCGGCACTGGCCGATTCCCTCGAGGACACCCAGGTCGAGGGGAGCCCGGCCCGGGAGGACGTTCCGTTCCGCCAGGCGGTCCGGGTGGTCCGTCGTCGGCTCGCCGCGCGTGCGCGCGCGACCGGGTCGTCGCTGCCCCGCTCGGTACTCCTGTCCGCCGGGCGTCTCATCGGCCTGGACGACGATCCTCCGTACGAGGATCCGGAGGAGATGGCGGCGGACCTCGAGATCATCGACGCGGGACTCTCCGCAGTGGGGTCAGACCTGCTGCGCGCCCCGCGACTACGGGACCTGCGGTGGGCGCTGAACTCGTTCGGGTTCCACCTGCAGTCCCTGGACATGCGCCAGAACTCGGAGTCGCACGAGGACCTGCTCACCGAGCTGTTCGCGCTCGCCGGGGTGTCCGAGGACTACTCGGCGCTCGACGAGGACGCCCGTGTCGAGCTCCTGCTCTCCGAGCTCTCCCACGATCGCCCGCTGCTGGGCGTCCGTGCGTCGCTCTCGGAGTTCGCGGACAAGGAGATGGGGGTGCTGCGCGCCGCCGCGGAGGCGGTCGCCGGGCTCGGACCGGACGTGGTGCCCCACTACATCGTGTCGATGTGCGGTTCGGTCTCCGACTTTCTCGAACCCGCCGTCCTCCTCAAGGAGGTCGGGTTGTTCTCCGGCAGCCCGGACGAGCCCCGGTCGACCGTGCGCCTCATCCCGTTGCTGGAGACCATCGACGATCTCGCCGGCGGGGCCAGGATGCTCGACGAGGTGCTCGCGCTCCCGCAGTTCCGTGCACTGGTCCGCTCCCAGGAGGACGTGCTGGAGGTCATGCTGGGCTACTCGGACTCCAACAAGGACGGCGGATACCTCGCCGCCAACTGGTCCCTGTACGAGGCCGAGCTCGCTCTGGTCGATGCGGCCGCACGCGCCGATGTGCACCTGCGCTTCTTCCACGGTCGCGGCGGCGCGGTGGGGCGCGGCGGCGGGAACTCCTATGACGCGATCCTCGCGCAGCCCCCGGGCGCGGTGCAGGGCGCGCTGCGGATCACCGAACAGGGGGAGATCATCTCCGCCAAGTACTCCGAGCCCGTGCGCGCCCGCCGCAACCTCGAGGCACTGGTGGCGGCCACCCTCGAGGTCTCGCTGCTCGACGTCGAGGGTCTGGGGGACGACGCGGAGCAGGCCTACGCGGTGATGGCCGCCCTCGCCCGCCTCGGCCGCGAGGCGTACGCCGAGTTGGTCCACGAGGACCCGGGGTTCATCGAGTACTTCACCACCTCCACCCCGCTCAGCGAGATCGGGGAACTCAACATGGGCTCCCGCCCCACGTCCCGGAAGCAGACCTCCTCGGTCGACGACCTGCGGGCGATCCCGTGGGTGTTGTCGTGGTCGCAGTCCCGGGTGATGTTGCCCGGCTGGTTCGGCGTGGGCAGCGCCCTGAAGCGCTGGGTCGACGACGGCGGGCCCACGGACGTGGACGGCCACGACGCGGGGGGCGCGAACGCCGAGGAGCGCCTGGCCACGCTGCGCCGCCTCTACCGGGACTGGCCGTTCCTCCGCACCACGCTGTCCAACATGGCGCAGGTCATGGCGAAGGCCGACATGAGTCTGGCGGGCCGGTACGCCGAGCTGGTCCCGGACGCCGAGGTGGGCAGGAGGATCCACGG
The DNA here is from genome assembly GCF_000349585.1 of Dietzia sp. UCD-THP. Taxonomy (NCBI): domain Bacteria; kingdom Bacillati; phylum Actinomycetota; class Actinomycetes; order Mycobacteriales; family Dietziaceae; genus Dietzia; species Dietzia sp. UCD-THP. The sequence continues at coordinate 52,439 of NZ_AOSR01000011.1, read as the reverse complement.
GGTGATCTCCGACGAGTTCGAGCTCACCCGCGAGATGCTGCTGGCCGTGACTGGTCAGGAGACCCTGCTGGACGACAACCCGGCCCTCGCCCGTTCCGTCCGGAACCGGTTCCCGTATCTCGAACCGCTCAACAGGCTGCAGGTGGAACTGCTGCGGCGCTACCGCGCGGGCGATGACGACCCCGACGTGCGCACGGGCATCCAACTGACGATGAACGGCCTGGCCACAGCGCTGCGAAACTCGGGCTGAGCCCGGCCACCGCATCGAGAAAACCGTTCCGAACACGTTTCTCGAGTGCGGGTGCGCGGAACGCTCTTCTCGATGCCGGGCGGGGCGGGGCACGGGCGGGGGCGACCGGGCCGCTACCGCAGTTGCCGTTGCGCGAGCGGGATGAGCAGCACGCACACCACCGCCAGGGCGGCGATCCACGGCACCGGGCCGCCCATGCGGGAGAGCACCGCGAGCACGTACGGGGTCGCCATGCCCAGGTAGGCCAGGACGTAGAAGACGGCCACGAGACCGGCGTGGTCGCGGGGGCCGGACTGCAGCTCCACCTCGACGAGCCCGGCCACCAGCAGGGTCGCGTACCCCGCGCCCAGCAGGACCGCGACGGGCAGCAGCCACAGGGCCCGGCCGGGCAGGTCCGGGGACGCCGCCAGGACCGCGCCCGCGGACATGCCCAGCGCGGCGGCGGTCAGGCCGATGACCGGGGGGCGGGACGGCGGGGAGGACGCGGCGAGCCGGCGCACGGTGGGCTGGACCAGCACCCCGGCTCCGAGCGTGACGCCCACCATCACCCCGGCGTACGCGGTGGGCAGGCCTCCTGCGTCGCCGCCCAGCAGGTCCGCGAGCACCGCGAACGACATGCTGGCGCACCCGAACACCAGCGGCGCCCAGGGCGCGACCCCCAGCAGGAACCTACGGGTGCCCGCGCTCGAGGGGATGAGCCCGGCGGGGTCGGCGCCCCCGTGCGGGCGGTAGGGGTCGGCGGCGTTCCAGGCGGCCACCAGGGCGATCGTCCCGAGCACCAGGTGCGGTAGGTAGGCCGAGATCATGGGAGCGGGGGCGAACTGGCCCACCAGGCCGCCGACCAGTCCGCCCAGCCCGAATCCGCCGGTCAGGGCGATCGCGGCCCGCCGCGCGCCGGTCCCGGGTGCGGCACCCGCGGAGAGTTCGCGCACCCACGCGCTGCCCGCGCCGAACGCGGCACCGGATGCGAGCCCCGCCAGGAAACGGCCGAGGTAGAGCCACAGCGGGTCCTGCGGCCCGAGAAGCATCAGCACCGTGGCGACCAGGGACAGGACGAGGACCGGCCGCATGAGCACGCGTCGACCGTGGGCGTCGGACCACCGGCCCGCCACGAGCAGCGTGGGCAGGAGCCCCACGATGTACACGCTGAACATCGCGGTGACCTCGGTCTGTCCGAGGCCCTGTTCCTCGCGGTAGAGCAGCAGCAACGGTGCGAACTGGTTGGCGCCCCATCCCACGGCGAACACCGCGAGGGCGGCGCGCCACCACGCGCGATCGGAAGGCGCACTTGTCATGTGGCAGAACCTATCGCCCGATCGTCAGGTGAGCGCCTCGATCACGAACGCCACCCCCACCGCCACGAACAACGTGCTGACGACCACATCCACCGTCGGCAGGACCCGCCCGACTCGCTCGTTGACCAGTCGGTGCGACGCCGCCACGGCGAGGGTGCAGAACCACATCAGCGCCACGGCGATCATGCCCGCGACGAGTGCGACCGACTGCCCCGGAGGGACCTCGCCCCTCAGGAACGGGGTCAGGACGGCGCCGAAGAACACCAGCGCCTTGGGATTGGCCAGGTTGGTGGCCAGCCCGCGGACGAAGTCGGTTCCCGGCGGTCGAGTGCCGAGTGTGGCCGGTGCGGCCGGCGTGGGTGCGGCCGGGGTGGAGTCCGACGATTCCGGGCCGGTGGGATCGAGTCCCGCGGCCCCCGCCCTCGACCTCGAGCGCCACCACCCCCGCAGCCCGAGCACCCCCAGACTCGCCAGCAGCAGCCCGCCCGCCACCTGTAGCCCCGTCATGATCTGCGGATACACGCGCACCAGCGCGGCCAGTCCGGCGAACGCGGCCGCGAGCCAGATCGCGATCCCGGTGACCACCCCGACCGCCGTGGCGACACCGTGGCGGCGACCGACGAGCGACCGGTGGAGGACGACGACGAGGTCGGGCCCCGGCGAGATCACCGCGATCACCCAGACGCCGTAGAGCGCCGCGACCTGCGCTGCGGTCACGCAGCCGACTCCATCGCCAGGAGCCGCTTCTTGACCTCGAGCCCGCCCCGGTAGCCGCCGAGACCGCCATCCGAGCGCAGGATCCGATGGCATGGCCACACCAGGGGAAGCGGGTTGGTGGCGCACGCCGTGCCGACCGCGCGGACCGCTCCGGGCTTGTCGAGGGCGGTGGCGATCTCCCGGTAGGTGGCCGTGCGCCCGTAGCCGACCTCGGACAGTCGGCGCTGGACCAGGCCGCGGAACCCGGTGGCCAGGACGGTGTCCAGCGGCAGGGTGAACTCGCGGCGACGCCCGGCGAGGTAGTCGTGCAGCTGCGTGGTGGCGTCGTCGAGCACGCTCGCGATGTCCGCGTCGCCAGTGCCCCCGCTCGGCGTTCCCGGAGTGCTCGCGCTCACGACGCGAGGGCCGATCTTCGTGGCGAGCAACTGGAGGACCTCGTCCCGGGACTCCCCCTCGAACGCCACATACGCCAGGCCGCGCGGGGTCGCCGCGAGGATCAGTTCTCCGATCGGCGACTCGACGGACCGGACCAGCACATCCACCAGCCCCCCTCGCTGCGCGTCGCGGGCCAGTCGGTCGCGCAGACGGTCCGTGTCCGCGGGGGCGCCGCGGAGTGTGTCGATGACGTCGTCCGCGGTCATGGCTGCTCCTTGGTTCGCGTCGTGTGCTCGGTCTGGTCGGGCACGGTCTGGTCGGGCACCGTCTGGTCGGGCACGGTCTGGTCGGGCACGGTGGGTTCTCGGACCTCGCGGCCAGTTGCGGTCGCGCGGTCGACGGTGTGCCTCAGGGCCGCCACGCCGTCGGCCGCCGCGCGTCTCGCGGCCGCCTCGCTGCCCCCGGTGAGCGCGGCGATCTCGCCGTATGGCAACCCGCCCAGGTACCGGTAGGCCACACAGAGCCGCTGCCGCGTGGGCAGAGCGGCGACGGCGTCCCAGATCGGGTGGTCGCCGAGGTCGTCGTCGTCGCCCTCACGGCCCCTCCACGCGGACCCGTTGCGCCCGTGGCTCCTGGCCGCCCACTCGTCGAGCACGGCGACATCGTCCGCGCCTCCCGCCGGAGCGGCCGACCGCACCGATCGGCGTACCACGTCCACCGACCGGCGGTGGGCGACCCGGACCAGCCACGCCTCCACGTTGGTCTCATCTGGCAGATCCGTCCAGGCCCGCAGCGCGGACAGGAACGTCTCGGACCAGGCGTCCTCGGCATCGGGGCCGGGTCCCAGGACCGCGCGGCACACGCGCAGGACGGTCGGCCCGTGCCGGACCACCGCACCGTCGAAGGCTGCCCTCATGAATTCGATCTTCCCCTCGTCCCCGCCACCTCGTTCACACGACCCTCCCTCCGACTTCAGCAGGTAGTCGTTCCGGGCCGCGAGAACGTGAGGTCCGTCCGGCAGGAGACGAGGGTGGGGCCTGAGCACGGCTTCGAAGTCCGCGACGGGTGATATCTTGGGCCACCAACACCACTGGTCGAGTGGCTGTCTGCGGAGGTGAGTTGCATGGTCGTCATCGAGACCACCGCTGCGCGCGGTGCCCGGATCATCCTCACGTGCCGGGCCTCGTCCTGACGGTTGCTCGGATTCCCCCGGCGTAAGAACAACGGGGCCAGCGTCTCCGCTTGGAAGGCCCATCATCACAGGTCCGGCACGGTGTCCCCCCACACCGCTCTCTGCCGGCCCGCTCCCGCCCACTCGGGCAGCTATCGCCCGCAAAGGACAGGGCAGTACAGAAAGGAACGAGGTCGAGTTAATGGACCTTCCCCGCATCTTCACCATCCGCGAGAGCAGCCACCGGATCCACAACCCACTCACCGAGGACAAACTCGCCGCGCTGGGGAAAGCCCTCCGACTCACGCCAGGGACGCGAGTACTGGACCTGGCCAGCGGCTCGGGCGAGATGTTGACGACCTGGGCGCGTGATCACGGGATCACGGGCACCGGCGTGGACATCAGCACGGTCTTCACCGCGGAGGCCCGGGCCCGCGCCGCAGAACTAGGGGTCGCCGACCGTGTCGACTTCATCCACGGGGATGCCGCAGGCCATGTCGCGGACGAGCCGGTTGATCTGGCCGCATGCGTGGGTGCCACCTGGATCGGAAACGGTGTCGCCGAGACGATCGAGTTGCTCGAACGCAGCCTCCGTCCGGGAGGCGTGATGTTGATCGGCGAGCCGTACTGGCGGCGCACCCCGCCGGACGAGGAGACGGCCGTCGCCTGCCACGCCACCGCCATCGCCGACTTCCTGGCGCTCCCCGACCTGATAGGGCGGTTTCAGAGTCTCGGTTACGACGTCGTGGAGATGATGCTCGCCGACCAGGACAGTTGGGACCGGTACACGGCAGCCCAATGGCTCAACTTGCGCCACTGGCTCGACCGGAACCCCGATGACGACCTCGCCACCGAGGTGAGGGAGGAACTCACCACCACTCCCGCCCGCTACGCGCGCTACACCCGTGAGTACCTCGGGTGGGGCGTCTTCGCCCTCATGAAGCGCTAGCCGGGAACCCGACCCCACTGCGGCCACCACCGACGTCGCGGCCCTCGAGCCCCACCACCACGCCCGTCCAGTGCTGGGTATTGTCGGGTGTCGGACACTCCGGGCGAACGCTGCCTCGGACTTGCGTGTGGAGGACAGGGAATGGCATCGATCTTCATCTCGGGCGGAGCGGCCGGAATCGGCCTGGCAACGGCGGAGCGATTCAGCCGCGAAGGCTGGACTGTAGGAGTGTACGACGTCGACAAGGACGCCCTCGCCGCGGTGCAGTCGAAGCATCCCGACTGGATCACCGGGGAACTCGACGTCCGCGACATGCAGCAGTGGGAGAGGGCGCTGGAGGAGTTCACCTCGCACACCGGAGGCACGCTCGACGTCCTGGACAACAACGCGGGCGTCCTCGTCGCCGGCGACCTGACGGAGATCTCGGCTGACGCGGTCAAGGCCCAGATCGACATCGATGTGCTGGGCGTGACGCTCGGCGCCAAAGCCGCGTTCCCATACCTCAAGGCCACACCGGGGTCGCACCTGGTCAACATCGCGTCCGCGTCGGCGATCTACGGTCAGCCCGGGATCGCCACGTACAGCGCCGCCAAGTTCTACGTCGCCGGACTGACCGAGGCGTTGGAGCTCGAGTGGGCCCCGCACGGCGTGCGCGTGGTGGGGATCTGGCCACTGTGGGCCAAGACCGCTCTCGCGGACCCCAAGGCCAAGACGACCCGGACACTCGGCATCAAGATCACCCCCGAGCAGGTCGCGGAGAAGGTCTGGCAGTCCGTCCACCCGACACCCCTTGACCGCCGCTTTCATCGCACGTCCTACAGCGTCGGCGAGCAGACGACCGTGCTCGCGAACATCTCCAAGTTCTCACCCAACTTCGCGACGCGCCTGGTCAACAAGGTCCTGGCCCAGTAGAGCGGAGACGCAGGAGACACGGTCGCCCTCTCGTCGCGCGGGCCGTCAGGCGTCGCGCGACTTCAGCGTGACGTGGGCTGCGAGGGCGGTCACGAAGGTAAACGCGGCCATGACGGCGAGCCCGGCCAATGGCGTCAGCGGGCCGGTCGAGGTGGCCGCGTAAGAGCTCTGTCCGGCCGTGGTGGGCCAGTAGGTCCCGGCGATCTCGCCGAGGACGCCGGGCATGCCCGGCGTGAGGGCGGGCACGAGGAGGGCGACGGTGACGATGATCGCCAGCGCACCGGTGGAGCTGCGGGTGAGGGTGCCGAATGCGAGGCCCAGGACGGCGGCCAGGACGAGATAGGCCACGGCGCACAAGACCGCGCGAATGGTGTCGGGGGCGGTGAGGCTCGCGGTGGGAAGCCCGGCGGCGGCGAGTGCTGCCTGAGACGCAACGCCCAGACTGCGTTGCACGGGACGATGTGAACGGAGAGAGCGAGCCGGTGACGACGTACCGCATCCGGCCCGCCAGGGAAATCGACCTGATCGTCCTGCAGGACATCGAACGCTCGGCCGGAGCACCCTTTGCGGACATGGGGATGACCTCGGTGGCCGAGGACGACCCGCCGTCGATCGACTCACTCCGAGAGTTTGTGCAGAACGGGCGGGCGTGGGTCAGCACCGATGGATCCGACCGGCCGGTGGCGTACTTGTTGGCCGATGTGGTCGACGGCAACGCTCACCTGGGCCAGGTCTCGGTGCACAGCGAGGTCATGCGCCGCGGGATCGGGACGGCCCTGCTGAACCACACGATCGGATGGGCGCGGGAGCACCGGCTCCCCGCGGTCACGTTGACCACCTACACCCACGTCCCGTGGAACGGGCCGTACTACGAGCGTCATGGGTTCCGGTACCTCGCCGAGCACGAGGAGAGCCCCGGCCTCAGAGAGATCCGGGCTGCGGAGATCGCCCACGGCCTCGACCAGTGGCCGCGCGCCTGCATGCGCAGGGAACTCCCTCCCGCATCGCGCCGTCTCAGTCGGGAGCGAAACCCATCGTCGTCATACCGCTGAGACCGCCACGACGGGTGTCGAGCCTCGTCACCTGGACGAACACCGGCACATCCGACCGGATGACCACGCCGTACGGTTCACCCAGAAACACGGCCTGGGGGTCGATCAGATCGTTGACGCGCACGTGCCGCACCCGCTGGGCCGCGACCTGCACCGGGTAGGGGCCGACAGGGTCGCCGTCGGAGTGGTAGATCGTCATCTCCAGGCTGGCGTCGGTCTCGCACACGTTGAGGATGCAGAGCTCGTCCCGGCTGGTGTACTCGGGTTCCGGGCCGGTACTGGTTGACGGGATGTTCCCGCCGGGGAACACCCACAGGGTCCGGCCGATCTCCTGGTTCATGCCACATCCCCTTCGAACAGGGACCGCAGGTAGTCGTTCATGAAGACACCGTCCGGGTCGAGGCGGCGTCTGACGTCGTGGAACGTCTCCCATTCCGGGTACAGACCGCGTAGCTGGTCCGCGCGCATGGTGTGCTTCTTGCCCCAGTGCGGGCGGCCACCGAAGTCCTGCAGGATCGGTTCGATGTCGTTGAAGTACTCCTCGTAGGGCAGCTCGTTATTCTGCAGTAGCGCGATGGTCATGGTGGGGCGCTGGTAGCAGTTGCTGATGAGCGCGTCGTCGGGCGCGATGGTCCGGACCAGGACGCGCCAGCCCACCTTCTGGCGGTGCCGCTCCTTGATCCGCTCCCGCAGGACCTTGAAGCATTCCAGGCCCTCGTCGAACGGCAGCATGTACTCCATCTCCTCGAACCTCAGGTCCCGTGAGTTCGGGATGATGTCGTAGCTCACGCCGGTGGCGTCCTCGTGGACGTGGTCGCCCGGGGGGGTCAGGTCCGGCTCCTGCCCGGGGAGGTTCATCGTTCTGACCTGGGCCTCGTCACTGCGGGGATACCAGTAGAAGTCGAAGTGCCGATTGGACGTCGTGAGTTCGGCGAAGTTGTCCTGCACCCAGTCGATGTGGGTGCACCAGTTGAGGCGGTGCAGCTTGTACGCGGGCAGCAGGCGCAACGTCAGTGACGTCATGACCCCGAGCGAGCCCATCGAGACCTGCGCCGCGCGGAGGAGGTCCGCGTCGTACTCCGGCCCGGCGTCTTCCCCAAAGGGCACCACCTCTCCGTCCGCCGTCACCAGCCGGCCACCGACCACGGTCTGGGAGAGGTTGCCCAGCTCCCGGCCGGTCCCGTGCGTCCCCGTACCGATCGCCCCGGCGAGGGCCTGGTAGTCGACGTCGCCGAGGTTCTCCATCGCCAGGTCGTGCTCGGCGAGCAGTTCACCCGCCCGGGCGATGCCCGTCCCCGGTAGCAACGAGGCACGACCGGCATCGGTGTCATGTGAGACCAGCCCGGACATCTCGTCCAGTGTGAGCAGGACGTCCGAGGTCTGCATGAGCGGGACCGAGGAGTGCCCCGATCCCACCGGCCGGATGGTCCCCCCTTCCTCAGCGGTTCGACGGACCACCTCCTGCACCGCGGCCTCGTCCGACGGCCGCGCGGTGTCCGACGGGGTGAAGCGCAGACTCCCGGACCAGTTGACGAATTCCTTGGTCATCGGTGTTCCTCCTTGTCTCGGTCTTGCCTCGATGTCACCGCACGGCGCGGTGGCGTGGTCTACAGCGCGAAGCTGAGTGCGAAGACGGTCAGGAAGGAGGGCGGTCGACATGATCGTCTCCGAGGATCGGGAACGGGTCACCCGCATGGTGGCATCTATGCGATGCCCACGCATCCGGCCGCGGGCGTCCGTCGATGGCGTCCGGCCCCCCGGTCGCGCCTTGGATTACCGTCGTTGCCATGGTCTGGGTCTGGACGTTCGCCGTGGTCATCGTTCTGGTGGTCGGAGCTGCCGTACTGCCCCGACGAGCCTCCGAGCCTTCGCAGGGGTTCCCCTGGTTCTGGGTGGCCTTTCCGCTCTGCGTGCTCCTGGCGACCGGGTCGCTGACCATGTGGCTCCCGCTCATCGCTGCGACCGGAGGCGTGCCGATGTACATGCCTCTGGCCGACTCCCACGACGGCGTCCAGGTCCTGGAAAACGATCAGTTCTGGCAGCTCCACGCTCTCTCTCCAGGGCGGTGGGTCCTGCCAGTCACCGCTCTGGTCCTGGGGGGACTGTCGGCGTGGGCGTGGAGGCGCGGCCGAGTCTGACACGCTGGCCGGTCTATATTCTCGTCGAGCCGGCAGTTCCCATGCGAGTATCGACCAGTGACTGGTATCGATGCCGCCCTTGCTGGGGGCCGTACCGCTTGTCTCGAACATATGGCCGCATGTGAGGCGGCCGGGCTCCAGTGGACGGAAGAACCTGTCACCGAGATCTTGCTGAGCCGGACGTCTCCGCGGGTCCGGTTCGCTACGTTCACCCGCAAGCAGGAGGCCAAGGTCGGCGCCGACTGGCTCTGGTGGTGGGTGGCACCGAGCGGCGAGAGCTTCGGGATGATCGTGCAGGCGAAGCGCTTGTACGTCGACAAAGCCAAATGGAGCTTCAAGTTCAATCACAACTCTGGCGAGCAACGTCGAGCTTTGTTCGACGCTGCTGCCGCACTCGACGTCGCGCCCGTCTACAGCTTGTACCTCGGCACACAGCATTACCGAGGAGCAGCGACTTGCGGAGCTGAATCGCACAACTCGGAGGACTGCGCGAACTGCGCCACGCTCGCAGTCTCCTTGATGCCCGCACTCCTCGCCGATAGTCACTTAGTCGTGGACGCCGAATCCACATACCAGCGTTCAGTCGCGTTGGAGACCGCTTTCGATAATGCCGAGGAGCAATCGGCTTGGCTGGGTGCAATCAGCGCAGATCTCACGGATGACCTCTCGGCCTTCCTCCACATGCCCCAGGTTGGCGTCCGCGCGATCGCCCGTACCCTCGTCGATCGAGTTCTCGATGTGCGCCAGGGGCAGTTCAGCAAGAGCGTCAAAGAGATGGTTCAACTAGACCAAACCGGCCGAGTGTTCAGCGACTTACCGGGAGATTATGGGCACTTCGGTGCGCCGTACATGTCGCTGATGCTTCGAGGACTCGTGCGATCACCACCTGACTACGTTGTGTCGATCATCGCCGGCGACACACTGGGCGAACCGCCAGCCGACAACATTGCAGGCGTAGTCATCGTCCGGAGTAGCTGACTGTGGAAAGCGAAAGGCTGGCGTTTGCACCACTTTAACCGGTCGGCTTCTGGCATGCGATCGTGGCTCACCTGACGATGCAGCAGGCCCTCCTCCGCAATTGGGCCTGTGATCGAGCAGAGGCCGCGCAGACACGGACAACCGCTACAGCTCCCTCCGGCGACAGATAGGCTGGTGCACCGTCGCTGAGATGACTGGCATCGGGCCCCAGATCGGCACACAGAAACGCCAGACGTGGGCGTAGTCGAACTCTCCTGGAACGGGGACTACGTCGATGTGTTTGTTGGTGGCCGCGGTCTCTAGGCGGGGGTTGGCCTCGCTGGCCCGGGGAGGGTCAACCGCCCCCGCTGCCGCGGCCCTCCACGGTCCGGCCGTCACCACTATGTCGCCGAACCAGCTCGACCGCATCCCGGAGCCCGAGACCCGGGTACGCGGCCCGGAGTCGGCGGACCGCGTCGACCTCACCGGACGAGGCCTGCACCGCCTCGACGACCTCGCCCGCCCCGAGCTCGGAGGCGATGCGACGCGAGCGATCCTCGCCGCTGGCCCCGAACCACCACCGGCGGGCAGCCGCGGCGAGGAGCAACACCGCGAGAGCGCTCCACAGCAGAACGTCCAAGGTGCCGGCCTCGGGGGAGGTCAGTTTCACGGCCGCCACCACCACAGCACCGATCCCGCCGAGCGCGGTGGCCGCAACGTATGCAACCGTCTGCGGACCACGCGGGGCGGCACCGTCTGCGCCGTGCAGGCCGGCGGAACCGGAGTCGTTCACGGAGTGATCCGAGGGGGTGCGGGAGGTCACGGGGCGACCACCTCGTCGTCGTCGCCCTTCTCCCCTCCCCCGGGATCCGCCGCCAGGCCGTGTTGCAGGCGGCGCTCCACCCGGTCCACCTTCCCGCGCAACTCACCGAAGCGGCCGGGCCTCAGGTCAGCTTTGAGCACCAGGCTCACGCGCGGGGACACCGCCAGGACCGCGTCGGTAGCGGCGCGGATGACGGGCATGACCTCGTCCCAGTCGCCCTCGATCGTGGTGAACATCGACGTGGTCTCGTGGGGCAGTCCGGACGCGCGGACCACCCGGACCGCCTCGGCGACGGCCTCACTCATGGACGCCGAGTCGTCCGCAGTCGTGGTGGGTGCGACGGAGAACGCGAAGAGCATGGCCCCACGGTAATACCCGGCCCGTCAGGCGCGGGACACCTGCTGCGGCACCCCGGGTTCGTATCCGGCCCCGGCCAGCAGCTCCCGGACGCGAGGGATGACTTTGCGCCCGTAGAGGTCGATCGAGGTCATGAGGTGCTCGTGCGGGGTCGGTCCGCTGGCGTACTTGAGGTCGAAGCGGTCCAGTCCCAGCGTGCGCACGGTCGCGGCGATCTTCTGCGCGACGGTCTCGGGCGAGCCGACGTACATCGCCCCGGACCGCACCTCGCGGTGGAAGTCGGCCTCGCTCGCGTCCCCCCACCCGCGCTCGCGCCCGATCTGGTTGCGGTTGACCAGCCAGTGCGGCAGCGCCAGGGCGGCGGCCTTCTCGTCGGTCTCCGCCACGAAACCGGGCGAGTGCACGGCGATCGGCAACCGCGGCGCGTCGGTGCCCGCCAGCTGCGCATTCGCCTGGCGGTACAGGTCGGCGAAAGGCGCGAACCGGCCCGCGGGCCCACCGATGATCGCCAGCATGAGGGGCATGCGGTAGCGGGCCGCACGCACCACGGATTCGGGACTGCCGCCCACCGCGATCCACGCGGAGAGCCCGTGCTCGGTCTCCGGGTAGACGCGCTGGTCGACCAGGGGTCGCCGCAGCTCGCCGGACCACGTCACCGGCGTCTCGGGCAGCAACGCGGAGAACAGGTCCAGCTTCTCGGAGAACAGCTGCTCGTACTGCTGGAGGTCGAGCCCGAACAGCGGGAACGACTCGGTGAACGACCCGCGCCCCAGCACCACCTCGGCGCGCCCGTTGGACAGGGCGTCGATCGTGGAGAAACGCTGGAACACGCGGACCGGGTCGTCGCTGGACAGGACGGTGACCGCCGAGCCGAGGGTGATGCGCTGCGTGCGGGTGGCGATGCCGGCGAGCACGACGTCCGGGGCGGAGACGGCGAAGTCCGGGCGGTGGTGCTCGCCCACCCCGAAGGCGTCGACCCCCACCTCGTCGGCGAGGACGGCCTGTTCGACCACATCCCGGATCACCTGGGCGTGGTGGACGCGGGCGCCGCTGGAGTCGACCGTCGTGTCACCGAAGGTGTCGAGGCCCAGCGCGACGGACTGTGACGACGACGCGGGGGTGGAGGCGCTGTGCTGAGTCATGCCCCCATATTAGTTGACTTGTCAACCATAGCGTTCGCGGAGGCCCCTCACGCCCTGCCGGGCCGGTCTACAGTTCCTCCATGACGTTCTCGGAGGCCGTGGAACTGGTGGGCAAGACGATCGACGCGGCGGGCGTGGCCGCCATCGTGGTGGGCGCGTTGGTGGCAGCCCTGTTCGCCCTGGACCCGCGCCGCCGGTCCGGCCCGGAGGGGGACGCCTACACCGCGTTTCGTCGCCGACTCGGACGCGCGATCCTCCTGGGCCTGGAGTTGCTCGTGGCCGCGGACATCATCCGGACCGTCGCGATCTCACCGAGCTACGACTCGGTAGGGTTGCTCGCACTCGTCGTGCTCATCAGGACCTTCCTCAGCTGGTCGCTCGAGCTCGAGATCTCGGGCCGGTGGCCGTGGCAGAAGGGAACCGGATCGCGCGGCGGGCGCGCCCGGCATGATGGAGACGACCGGGCGCGAGCCGACGTGCACGAGAGCGAGAGGACCACACCATGACCGCCAGTGATCACGGACCCCACCCCTACGTCGTCAACATCGAGGACGAGACCCTGTCCAACACCAACTACCGCACCACGCTGTGGACCGGGAAGCACATGCAGATGACGGTCATGGCGATCGCTCCCGGCGACGACATCGGCCTCGAGGTGCACGAGGATCACGACCAGTTCCTGCGCGTCGAGCAGGGCCGGGGTCGCGTCCAGATGGGGCCCGCCGAGGACCGCCTGGATTTCGACGAGGAGGTCGGCGACGACTGGGTGATTCTGGTCCCCGCCGGGTCGTGGCACAACGTCACCAACATCGGTGACGAGCCGCTCAAGGTCTACTCCATCTACGCGCCGCCGGAGCACGAGCACGGCACCGTGCACGCGACCAAGGCCGAGTCGGACGCCGACGAGCACTGAGGAACGTCCCCGACGTCAGGCGCCGGTGGGCCCCTCGTCCCGCCGGCGCCTCGTCGCGCGCACGTACCCGGTGAGCATCCGGTCCATCAGCGCCGGCGACAGGCGCTGCAGCCGCCACGTCGCCCGGGCCCGCGCGGGTTCGATCACGAGCGCCCGGTTCCTGCGGACCCCGCGCAGGACGCTGTCGGCCAGCAGGTCCGGGTCCAGCGGCTCCCGGACACCCTGGCCCTCCAGGTAGAAGTGGCGGCCGTCGAAACCGTCGAGTTCGCCCTTGTCCAGGATCGCGGTGTCCACCGCGGCCGGGCACACCACGGTCACCCCCAACGCGGTGGCCGGCGGCCTCCGCGCGCAGCGAGAGCCCGAGCCCCACCACGGCGTGCTTGGTCATGGCGTAGCTCGTGATCAGTCCCGCCGGGCACAACCCGCCCATCGACGCGGTGAGCACGAGCGACCCCGATCCCCGGCGGATCATCTCCGGGTACGCGGCGTGGACGCAGTGCACGACCCCGCGAATGTTCACGTCGATGATCGCGTCCCACTGCCCCAGGGTCAGCAGCTCGGTGTCCCCGCCCCAGGTGATGCCGGCGTTGGCCAACATGAGGTCCAGGCCACCGTGATCGGCGACCACCTCGCCCACCAGATCGGACACCGCCGCCGCGTCGGTGACGTCGAGAACGGCCGCCCGGGCGCTCCCGCCAGCCGCGGGGAGCTCCTCCGCCACCCGCCGCGCGGCCGCCGGGTCGATGTCCGTCACCACGACATGGGCACCGGCCGCCACCAGGGCGCGGGCCAGCGCGGCGCCGATCCCCGAGCCCCCGCCGGTGACGATCGCGGATCGGCCGGCGAACCCCGGGACAGGGCGGGCACCCGTACCGCGGCCGCGGCCCGTCCTCACGAGAACGCCGTGGTGGCCAGGCCGAGCACGTCCGGATAGCGCCGCAACTGGGCACCGCCGTCGATCGCCAGGTCCTCCCCCGTCATCCAGGGCGAATCGGCGAGGTACAGCACGGCCCGGGCGACGTCCTCCGCGGTGCCGCGGTGCGGGATCGCCGAATTCTCGGCGTACTCCTCGGCGAGACCGGGGATCTGCAGGACCGGCTCGGTGAGCGGGGTGACCAGAAATCCGGGCGAGACCGTGTTCACGCGGATCCCCCGCTCCCCGAGCTCGAGCGCGGCCACCTGCGCGAGCATCACCAGGCCCGCCTTGGCAGCGCAGTACGCGGCCATCCCCCGGCCCGGCTGCCGGGCGTTGAGCGAGGCGACGGCGACGATCGACCCGCCCTCCTCCACCACGCGCCCGGCGTGCTTGACCACCAGGAACGCGCCGGTCAGGCACACGTCCACCACTCTCCGGAACTCCGCGGTGTCGTGGTCGGTGACCAACCCCAGCGTGCTCACCCCGGCCGTGGTGACGACCAGCTCGGGCGCGGTCCCGGCGAACAGCGTCTCGACCGACGACTCGTCCACCACGTCGACGACCCTGTACTCATGACCCCCGCCCGAAGCGTCGGTCAGGCCCGCCAACTCGGCCGCGCGCGCCTCGGCGAGGTCGCCGTTGACGTCGGCCACCGTCACCCGCCACCCGTCCGAGGCGAGTCGCCGCGCCGTGGCCCATCCGATCCCGGATGCGCCACCGACCACCACCGCGTGTCGCCCACCTGCCGCATCTTCTGCCATGTCCGCCTCCGTCTGGGGTCGAGCCCGGGAAGGCGTGCCCCGTCAGAGCGCCATGGACGCTGTTGACGCCCGTCAACCCGTGGCCATAATCTAGGACGGCACTGTGATCCGCGCCATAGTTTTCCGGCGCGGCGTCTCCCGGCAGGAAGAGGTTTCCATGGCACCCGCCCCCACCGTCGCCGTGATCGGCGCGGGCATCAGCGGTCTCACCACCCTCAAGATGCTCGACGACTACGGCATCGAGGCGGTGGGATTAGAGGCCTCCGACCGCATCGGTGGGAACTGGGCGTTCGACAATCCCAACGGGAGTTCGAGCGCGTACCGGTCACTCCACATCGACACCTCCAAGCACCAGCTGAGCTTCCGCGACTTCCCCATGCCCGAGGAGTTCCCGGACTTCCCGCACCACTCGCAGATCAAGCAGTACCTCGACGACTACGCCGAGGCCTTCGACCTGCTGCGCCGCATCGAGTTCGAGAACCGGGTCCTGCACGCCGAACGGCTCGACGGCGGCGGATGGGAGCTGACCACCGAACGCACCGGCACCCGCCGCTTCGACGCACTCGTGGTGGGCAACGGGCACCACTGGGACCCGCGGTTCGGCGACTTCCCGGGCGAGTTCACTGGCGAGATGATCCATTCCCACGCCTACGTCGACCCGTGGGATCCGCTCGACCTGCAGGACAAGCGCATTCTCGTGGTGGGGTTGGGCAACAGCGCCGCCGACATCGCCGTGGAGCTGTCCTCCAAGGTGATGCGGAACGAGGTGGTGATCTCCACCCGGTCCGGCGCGTGGATCGTGCCGAAGTACATCGCCGGCAAGCCGGCCGACAAGTACTTCGCCACCTTCCCCTTCCTGCCCTACTCGTGGCAGCGCAAGGCAATTCAGGCCATGCAGCCGATGTCCGCGGGTCGGCCGGAGTCCTACGGGTTGCCCACGCCCAACCACAAGTTCTTCGAGGCCCACCCCACCCAGTCGGTCGAGTTGCCGCTGAGGCTCGGCTCGGGGGACATCACGGCCAAGGGGAACATCGCCCGGTTCGACGGGCGGACCGTGCACTTCGAGGACGGCACCGCGCAGGAGTTCGACGTCGTCATCCAGGCCACCGGCTACAACACCTCGTTCCCGTTCTTCGACCCGGACTTCCTCAGCGCCGACGCCCACAACCACGTGCCGCTCTACAAGCGGATGTTCTCCCCGGGCATCGACGACCTGGTGATGGTCGGCTTCGCGCAGTCCACGCCCACGTTGTTCCCGTTCGTCGAGGCCCAGGCCAGGCTGGCCGCCGCGTGGGCGGCCGGCCTGTACCGGACGCCGGGGCGGGCGGAGATGGAGCAGGTCATCGTGGCGGACGAGAAGAAGTACATCGGGCACATGCTCGACACCCCGCGGCACCAGCAGCAGGTGGACTACTTCCTGTACGAGCACGACCTGCGGACGCGCGAGATCCCGGCGGGACGGGAGCGGGCGGCACGCCTCGGCTGGATGATCCGGACGGCGGCGCACGCGTGAGCGGTAACGGTACCTCCGGCGAGGGCGCGAACGGTTCACCCCGCGGCGATCGACGCCGCGAGGCCCTGTTGGCCGAGCTCGACCGGCAGCTGCGCACCACCAAACTCGACGACATCTCGGTGGCCGACCTCACCGACGCGGCCGGCATCACCCGATCGGCGTTCTACTTCTACTTCGACTCCAAGGCCGCGGCGGTGACCGTGTTGCTCTCGTCCATCCAGGCGACCGCCGCCAAGTCGAACGACATGCTGGTGAACTCCGACGGCCGCTTCCGGTCCCGCGTGTCGACCACGCTGAGCCGCCTGGCGGACCGGATGGTCGACAACGCGCACGTCTACCGTGCCCTGCTCACCGCGCGGACCACGCACGAACCCATGCGCCGCCTCTGGGACGAGGGGCGGGCCGAGCTGGCGACGCCCATCGCCGAGTACATCCGCTCCGAGCGGGCGGCCGGCCGGGCCCCCGAGGGGGCCGACCCGGACTCGCTCGCCACCGCCCTGATCCAGATCAACGAATCGGTTCTCGAACACCTGGTCTACGACCCCGGTGCGGATCGCGAGCCCATGATCGCCACCGCCTCGGACCTGTGGGTCCGGGCCATCTACGGCCGCCCGGACCCGGAGGTCGACAACCCTGGAGAACCCTCGTGACCAGCCAGATCACCCCCGTCGACCTCGACTTCCGCTCCGGGGGGGACACCTGCCGCGGGTGGTTCCTGCCCGCGGCCGGGACGGATCGGGCACCGTGCGTCGTCCTGGCACACGGGCTGGGCGGAACGGCCGACTCGGGTCTGCTCCAGTTCGCCGAGGCCTTCGCCGCCGCCGGGTACGCGGCGTTCGCGTTCGACTACCGCGGTTTCGGACGATCTGACGGCGGGCCCCGACAGGTCGTCTCGCCGTCGCGGCAGCAGGACGACGTCCGGGCGGCGGTCGCCGCTGTCGCGGCGCGGCCGGACGTCGACGCCGACCGGATCGTCCTGTGGGGGTGCTCCCTGGGCGGCGGGCACGCGCTCGAGGTGGCTCGGGAGCCGGGCGGGGCGTCGAGCATCGCCGCGGTGATCTCGGTGGTCCCCCTCGTCGACGGGCGGGCCGCGGCGGTGGCCGCCGCCAGACAGCACCGACCGGGCACACTTCTCCGCTCGACCGGCACCACCGTGGCGGCCAAGGCAGCGGCGGCGCTGGGGCGGACGGAGCCGATGGTCCCATTGGTCGGTCCGCCGGGGTCGAACGCGGTGCTCTCCCTGGGGGGATACGAGGAGGCCTACGCGTCGATCGCGGGGCCGAGCTGGCGCAACGAGATCGGGGGCGGGGTCGGGGCGGTCCTGGGGTCCTTCCGGCCTGGCGCGAAGGCCGCCGAGCTCGCCGGGACCCCCGTGCTGGTCCAGATCGCCGACCTTGACCGGAGCGCCCCACCGCACGCCGCGAGCACCGCGGCGTTCGCCGCCCGCGCGGAGGTGCGCCACTACCCGGGCGATCACTTCGATCTCTTCCCCGGCCGGCCGTGCCACGACCTCGCGGTCACCCACGCGCTGCACTTCCTGCGCCGTCACGTGGGCTGACGGGCGGCGTGAGACCCCGCCGACTTTGTTGTTGACGCATCACCATCGAGGCGCTACTGTATGTGACACAACAACCACTTACCCCGGCATCCGGCCGGGCGCCACCGAAGGAGTCACCATGACCTCGACCCTCACCGATCTGACCGGGACCTGGGACATCGACCCCACCCACACCCGCCTCGGCTTCGTCACCCGCCACGCGATGATCACCAAGGTCCGCGGGTCGTTCAACGACTACACCGGTACGGTCACCGTCCCCGCCGAGGGTATCGACGCCGCGACCGCCGAGGTCGTCATCACCGCCTCCTCGATCGACACCCGCAACGCCGACCGCGACGGCCACCTGAAGTCCAACGACTTCTTCGACATGGAGAACCACCCGGAGATCACCTTCCGGTCGACGAAGATCGCAGCCAACGGCTCCGGCGGCGTGGACGTGACCGGCGACCTCTCCATCAAGGGCACCACGAAGTCCGTGACGATCCCCTTCGAGTACGAGGGCACCGCCACCGACCCGTTCGGCAACCTCCGCGCCGGCTTCGAGGGCACCACGGTCATCAACCGCAACGACTTCGGTCTGACCTGGAACGCCGCACTCGAGACCGGTGGCGTGCTCGTCTCCGAGAAGGTCACCCTCGAGATCGAGCTCTCGGCCGTCAAGCGGGCCTGAGCTCCCTACCGGTCCCATTTGGCCCCACCGGACGACGCCGCCCCCACCTTCCTACGAGGTGGGGGCGGCGTTCTCAGGCGACGACGACGAAGACGGCGGAATGCGTGCCGTCCGCGTCCTGCCACGTCCCGCTGAGCGTGCCCGGCGAGCCGATCAGCGGACGGTCCGCCTCGGCGTCGTTCTCCTCCGAGATTAACCGGATGACCTGAGGTAGAGCGGCCGCGTCCGAGTCTCCGGCCGCGTCGTCCCCACCACCGCGGACGTTGACCGGCGACGGGGAGACGGTGCCGTCCGCCACCGCCAGGTGGTCGGCTGCGGTGTCGCGATGGCTGATCACCCGCAGCACCTCCGCCACGTACACGGGGTCCGCCGGTGCGTCGTACACCCAGCGCCGACCGAGAACGGAGTGCTCGAGAGTCCCGACCAGGGCGTCCTGCGCACCCGGCAGCTCCGCTGCCCGATAGCTCAGGGGGACGTGGTACGTCCGGACGCCGTCCGTGACGAGGAAGGACTCCATGCCCACCTCGCCGTCGGGATCGACGAACCGGTAGGAAGTCACCTGCTCCACTCGCGCGGGGTCCCCGTCGAACCAGGGTTGGTGCGCGATCCATCCGCGGAGCAGCTCCAGCTTGCCCGGACGGAGGACGGCGTCATAGATCTCGGCGGTTCCACTCATGGGGTAAGCATCCCCGTAGCGACGCGGTGCGGCGGCCACTCGGCGACATGAAGAAGAATTTGTCCCGACGCCGTCACTCCTGCGCACCCTCCGTTTCCGCCCACCACCCCCGAGTGGGGAGTGATCCAGATCACAGCCGACGCCGGCCGATCCCGTTATGGTCTCCGGCGTGTCTCCGGGAGAACCCGGCGCTCGATCGAAAGGTGACCACCATGAAGAAGACCATCGCCGTCATCGGTTCCGCTGCCGCCCTGTCCTTCTCCGGTGCAGGACTCGCCGCCGCACAGAGCGATCTCCCGGGCCTCGACGGCCTCGACAGCGGATCAGTGGGTGCCCCCGCGGCCGGCGAAACCGACCTCGACGATGTCGAGACCCCCGCCGAGGTCTCGGAGATCGCACAGCAGCTGTGCGGCACGATCTCCGCGTACGACTTCCTGGGCTCCGTCGGCGCCGTCGCCCCCGGCCTCTCGGGGGACGAGTGCGAGGCGAACGCCGACCTGGCCATCTCCACCGCGCTGAGGGGCGACATCTCCGGGGCCGTCGACATCCTCCGTGGCATCGCCGCCGAGGTCCCCGGTGACACCGACAGCGACGCCACCGACAGCGACGACGCCACCATCGGCGACGAGGCCCAGCCGGACGACGACGCGGTCGACGCCGACACGGTCGAGACCGACGCCTGATACGACCTGGCACTCGACCGACCCGGCGCCTGACGGCGCAGGCCCGGCCCCGGTTTCCGCAGAGGACGCCGGGGCCGAGTCGTGTCAGTGCGCGCCCGGCAGGTCAGCGGAACCTACGCGGTGTCGCCGCCGGTCGTCACGAGTTCACCAAGCAGCTGGTGGTCGATGTGACCGGGATCCGTCGACTCCATGAAGTCGACGAGGATCCGTTCGACCGCGGCGGGATCCTCGACGTGCGGGTAGTGCCCGGTGCCCTCCACGATCGCGAGCCGGCTACCGGGGATCGCCTCGTGGGTCGTGTGCCCGTGCGAGACCGGGATGATCGGGTCCCGATCTCCCCAGATCAGCTGGAACGGCAACTGCGCCGCCAGGTAGAGCCGGTTACTGGCGGAGACCGCCTGGCCCTTGTTGTCCACGACCGCCCGGAGGGTCTTGAAGAACGCGCGTCGGTGACCGGGGCGGCCGAGCGACTCGTACGCCGCCCAGGGCTCCTCGAAGGCGATGGCGCGGACGCCCTTGCCGGTGAAGAACCCGCGGGCCCTGTCCCCGGCGGACACCAGGAACGGCGCCGCGCCGGCGGTCAGCAGCAGTTCGGCACCCGGGACCGCGAGCAGCCGCAGGATCCAGTTGACCTCCTTGCCCAGGCCGCCGCTGCCGATCAGCGCGATGCGCTCGCAGAACTCGGGGTACTGGTAGACGAACTGCAGGGCCACGCCGCCACCGAGCGACTGCCCGATTACCGTGCAGCGCCTGATGCCCTTGACCACCAGCAGGTCCCGCAGAGCGGAGGCCAGGGCGCCGAGCGAGTAGTCGTCGAAATCCAGCGAACTCTCCCCGTGACCGGGCAGGTCGGGGGCGATGATGTGGAACTTCGATTCCAGACGGGGGATCAGCTCGCGCCAGGTGACGGAGCTCCCCGCCATCCCGTGCAGGAGCAGCAGCGTGGGCTTTCCCTCGCCGGCTCCGGACTCGCTGTAGGCCAGCTCGCGGCCGTGAAGAACTGTTCTCTGCATTTCGGGTTTCCGCATGTCGCATTCCCCCTCGGGGACGGTCTCCGCGCCGTACCTCGTCGCCAGGAGTACCTGGGCCCATTGTGCGCCATCAGGGGCCCGGCGAGCAGTTCCCTCTATCACATCCGGCCCGGACGCTCATCCGAACTTCCGCACGAGTCGCCGGTGCCGGTGCGTGAACAGTGCTCCGACCAGCACTCGGACCACCGACCCGGGAATCAGCGCGCGCGGTACGGCCCGCAGCGTGTCGGTGATCCGAGTGGAGCCGTCGGCCAGTGACTCGAGCTCACGGCGGTGCTCCCACACCCGACACGACCCGAGCTCCGAGCGCTCCTGGAAGAACCGGGGAGCCTCCAGGTCGACCAAGACCAGGTCGTCGTACTCCAGCGGCACGACCCCGCCCAGCAGGATCCACGCGCGCCCGAGCGGCCGGCCCAGCGGCACGTCCGCGATCGAGGCCCCGGCCAGTCGCGCCGGGATCCGCATCCGCAGGAGGGGCCTGAACTCGTCGGAGATCCCCTCCGCGGTCACCACGTGTGCCCACACCTCCTCCCGCGGGGCGCGGACCACACTCGACCGCACCACCTCGACGGACGCCCGCGATCCCTCGGCGGTCACGGCAACCGCACCCCGGAGATCGCACGGGCGATCACCAGCTGCTGGATCTGCTCGGTGCCCTCGAAGATGTCGTAGATCTTGGCGTCGCGGTGCATCCGCTCGACCGGGTACTCGCGGGTGTACCCGACCCCGCCGAGGATCTGGATCGCGCGCTCGGTGGCCCAGACGGCCGTCCGGCCGGCCTTGAGCTTGGACATCGACCCCTCGGCCCGGGCCATGGGTTGCCCGGTCGCGCCCATCCACGCCGCCCGGCGCACCAACAGGCGGGAGGCGTCGATCTCCACCGCCATGTCCGCGAGCAGGAACGAGATGGCCTGGTTCTCAATGATGGGCCGGCCGAACACCACCCGGCCCTTGGCGTACTCGAGCGCGTACTCGTGCGCCGCCCGCGCGATACCCACGGCCATGGCCCCCACGGTTGGGCGGGTCCGCTCGAACGTGGCCATGGCCGCCTGGCCGCCGGTCCGTTCGCCCTCCCTCGCGCGGGCCAGCTTCTCGTCGAGCTTCTCCTTACCGCCCAGCAGCGCCGAGCCCGGGACGCGGACGTCGTCGAAGAAGATGTCCGCGGTCGCCGAGGCACGCAGACCGTGCTTCTTGATCCTGGAGCCGGTCTGGATCCCGGCGGCCCCGGCTTCCACCACGAAGGCGGCCTGGCCGCGGGATCCGAGATCCGGGTCCACGACCGCCTGCACCACCAGCACGGAGGCCACGCCACCGTTGGTCACCCAGGCCTTCTGCCCGGAGATCACCCACTCGTCCGCGGCCTCGTCGTACCGGGCCCGGGTGCGCATGTTGCCCACGTCGCTCCCCGCCTCCGGCTCGGACGAGCAGAACGCGCCGACCGCCGGTTCGGCCTCACTGCCGTAGCAGCGGGGCACCCACTCGACGATCTGCTCGGTCGTCCCGGCCGAGGCGATCCCCGCGGCGGCCAGGCCGGTGCCCATGATGGACAGACCGATCCCCGCGTCTCCCCAGAACAGCTCCTCGCAGAGGATCGGGTAGGACTGACCGGTAGTGTCCTGCCGCAGGGTCGCCATGATCTCGTAGCCGTACAGCCCGATCTTGGCGGCCTCCTGGATGATCGGCCAGGGCGTCTCCTCGCGCTCGTCCCACTCGTGGGCGGCCGGCCGGATGACCTCCTCGGCGAAGGCGTGGGCCCAGTCCTGTAGCTCACGCTGCTCCTCGGTCAGTTCCAGGCTGAAGGTCATCGGGTCCTCTCGGTCGGGTCTTCTGGTCAGCGGGTGGCAGAGCTGCGGGTATCGGGTCAGCGGGTGGCGGGGCCGCCATCGGAGGCAGCGGCCTGCGCATCGACCCCGTCGTCGTCCCCGTCGTCCGGTCCGGACACACTGGCGCGGTCGGGCACGGGTCCCGGCCCGTCGACCGGTGGCCCGCCTGGATCGTCACCGTCCGGTTCGTCACCATTCCCACCGGCCAGGTATCTCACCACCGTGTTGGCCATGGCGGTGACGGGGACGGCGAACAGCGCTCCCACGATGCCGAACTGGTACGTGCCCGCGGCCACCACGACGATCACGGCCAGCGGATGCAGCGCCACCGCGTGACCCATGAGGACGGGTTGCAGCAGGTGCGACTCCACCTGGTGGACCACCAGGACGATCGCCAGCATGGCGATCGCGATCACCGGCCCACGGTCCACCAACGCCAGGACCGTGGGGATCAACCCCGCGACGAGGGTGCCCACGATGGGGACGAACGACGCGAGGAACACCACCACCACGATGGGGATCACGAAGGGCACGCGCAGCACCAGCGCGCCGAGCCCCACCCCGGTGGCATTGATCGCGGCCACGGTCAGCTGCGTGCGGGTGTAGGCGCCGAGACTGATCCAGCCCTGCCGCAGTGCCCGATCGACCCTGAGGCGGCCCGCACGCGGGAACCACCTGACGAAGAACCTCCACAGCGTCTCCCCCTGGTAGAGGAAGAAGAACAGGGCCACCAGACAGATGAGCATGCCCGCCACCGCGTCGACGGCGGTGTGGCCGAACTGCACGGCGCCCGCGGCGACGGCCTCGGAGTGGGACTCGATCCAGCTTCGGACCTGGGTGACCGCCTCCTGGAGTCGATCTGCGGTCAGGTGGAGCGGGCCCTCCTCCAGCCACTGCAGTGCGGTGTCGACGCCGCTGCCGATCTTCTCCCTCATCTCCGGAACCCCGGTCGCGAGCTGGGCGGTCACCACCGCCAGCGCCCCGATGACCAGCGCCAGGACCCCGAGGACGACGACGAGGGACGCCAGCGCCCGCGGGACCTGCCGGGGCACACGGTCCACGAGCGGCCGGAGCATGGCCGCGAGCAACACCGCGATGGCGAGCGGGGCCAAGATGATCGCCAACCGGCCGATGGCCTGTCCGAGGATCCACCCGCCCCCAGCGATCAGCAACAGGCAGGCCGCCCAGGCCGCCGCCAGCACCACCGGATACGGGAGATGAGATCGGGGGATCACGGTCGTGCCGGTGTCCTCACCGTGGGTCGACATGAGACCACCATAGGCGCGCTGACCTCCGTCGACGTCGAGTTCGTCAGTCCCGGCCACACCGGCGGGAGGGCGCGAAGGGACCGCGGGAGGCGACGCTGGTCCGGGCGACCGGGCGACGGAGCGTACGCCAACCGGACCTCCTTCGCGACTGGTTGCGCGGTCCGCCCCGAGTGGGAGAGTCGGTGCGACACCCGTGCGCTCAGACCCAACCCATCGGAGGAGTCACATGTCTGACAAGAAATCCGCCGCATCGAAGACGGCCGAAGCGGCCGCCAAGAAGGTCGCCGACGCCGCCGGCAAGCTCGCCGACGAGGTCATCGGCGGCGGAGACGTCGTGCCCGGCGTCCCGGCCCCCACGCCCCCGTCGCTCGAGGAGCCCACCGACCCCACCGGCCCGCTTCCCCCCAAGCCGGACCAGAAGGGCGCCACGCCGTACAGCCCCACCGGAGCGGAGTCCTCCGATACCGAGGACGCCGCCCGCCAACAGGGCGAGTTCCTCACCACCGCGCAGGGCGCGCGGCTCTCCGAGACCGATCACTCACAGAAGGCCGGCCGCCGCGGCCCGGTCCTGCTACAGGATCATCACCTGCGCGAGAAGATCATGCACTTCGACCACGAGCGGATCCCGGAGCGCGCGGTCCACGCCCGCGGCGCCGGTGCGCACGGCGTCTTCGTGGGCAATGGCGCTGCCTCCAGGGTGTGCAAGGCCGGCGTCTTCGCCGACGGCAAGGAGACCGAGGTCTTCGTCCGGTTCTCCACCGTGCTCGGGTCGCGCGGGTCCGCCGACACCGTCCGCGACACGCGAGGTTTCGCGACCAAGTTATACACCGACGAGGGCACGTGGGACCTGGTCGGGAACAACATCCCCGTGTTCTTCATCCAGGACGCCATCAAGTTCCCCGACGTCGTCCACGCCGCCAAGCCCCACCCGGACCGCGAGATCCCCCAGGCCCAGAGCGCGCACGACACCTTCTGGGACTTCGTCTCCCTCCACACCGAGGCGCAGCACCACACCATGTGGAACATGTCCGACCGCGGCATCCCCCGCTCCTACCGGACGATGGAGGGCTTCGGGGTCCACACCTTCCGGCTCATCAACGACGCGGGCGAGACCAGCCTGGTCAAGTTCCACTGGAAGCCCCACCTCGGCGTGCACTCGCTGGTGTGGGAGGAGGCCCAGATCGCGGCCGGCATGGATCCCGATCTGCACCGCCGGGACCTGGCCGACGCCATCGAGGCCGGCGCGTTCCCGAAGTGGGATCTGGGGATCCAGGTGTTCCCCGACACCGTGGACTCCGACGGCGTCAGCGAGATGTTCCACGGGATCGACCTGCTCGACCCCACCAAGATCGTCCCCGAGGAGCTCGCGCCGGTGCAGGTGATCGGCACCATGACGCTCAACGCCAACCCCAAGAACTACTTCGCCGAGACCGAGCAGGTCGCGTTCCACCCGGGTCACCTGGCGCCGGGCATCGACGTGACCAGCGACCCGCTCCTGCAGGGCCGGCTGTTCTCCTACCTCGACACCCAGCTCACGCGCCTGGGCGGACCGAACTTCGGGCAGCTGCCGATCAACCGGCCGCACGCCCCGGTCAACGACATGCTGCGCGACGGGATGCACCAGACCGCCGATCACGTGGGGGTCGCGCCGTACCAGCCGAACAGCCTCGACGGCGGATGCCCGTTCCTCGCGGGCGCCAGTGACGGTGCCCTCGTGGAGGTGGCCCAGCAGATCGCCGACGCCCAGGTGGTCCGCGACGCCCCGGCGACCTTCGACGACCACTTCTCGCAAGCGACCCTCTTCTACGCCAGCATGACCGAGGTGGAGCAGGAGCACATCGCTGCCGCGTACACGTTCGAACTGGGTAAGTGCTACGAGGAGAACATCAAGATCCGGCAGGTCGAGCAGCTGGCCCGGATCGACCACGGCCTCGCCGTCACCGTCGCCACCGGTCTCGGTCTGCCAGCACCCGCCGAGGTGCCCACGGCCGAGGTCGTCACCAGCCCCGCGCTGTCCCAGATCGGGCGCGAGTGGCCCTCCGACGGGCGTCTCATCGGGATCCTCGTGACCGAGGGGTCCGATGTCGCCGCGGTCAAGGAGCTCGAACAGGCGGTCTTCGCCGACGATATGGTCCCGCTGGTCATCGCCCCGACCGGTGGCCGGCTGGGCGAGGGCGAGCCGGATGCGACCGTCGCCGTGTCACGGACGTACCAGACGCAGCGGTCGATCGAGTTCGACGCGCTCGTCGTGGTGGACCTCCCCGCCCACCCGAGGACCGATGTGCTGATCAGCGAGATGTACCGGCACAAGAAGGCGATCGCCTCGCTGGCTCCCCTCGACGGACTCGCGGACGTGGGGCTCACCACCGACTCCCCCGGAGTCGTGGTGGTGGACGAGGCGGCCGGGGTGCTGCCCGCGCTCAAGCCGCTGCTCGCCACCCACCGTGCATGGGACCGGCCGGACCCCGTACGGATCTGAGGCGACTCCCACCTCGCCACAGCGCCCGGCCGATACCCGGGGGTAGCGTCGACGGCATGACGGACAGCGAACCGACCAGCTCGTCCGGGGCCGACGCCGCCGCCCCCGGGACCCGCCTCGAGGCCACGCGGGTCATCGCGGCGCCGGCGGACCGGATCTTCGCCGTGCTCTGCGATCCGGACGGTCACGTGGCCATCGACTCCTCGGGGATGCTGCAGTCCGCCGAGGGGTCGGTGGTCACGGCCCCGGGCGACCGGTTCGTCGTCCACATGGACCGGGAGTCACTCGGCGACTACGACCTCGGCCGGTACGACGTGACCGTGATCATCACCCGGTACGTGCCGGGCGAGGAGATCGCCTGGACCATCGACGGCCAGATCAGGCCGCCCATCGGCCATACCTACGGGTACCGCCTGACGCCGCTCGGCGAGAGGACCGAGGTCGTGAGCTACTACGACTGGTCCGAGGCCCACCCGAAGTGGCGCGACTCCGGCATCCTGCCGGTGCTGGACGCGTCCGCGCTCAAAGCGACCCTGGGCATCCTTGAGCGGGCTGTCCGGAGAGGATACGTCCGTGGCTGAACCGACCTCCCCCGGCCCGACCCCGCCGCGACCCGAACCGGCGACGTCCCGGGAGATCACGTTCTCCCGGGGTCGCCTCACGTTCCGGGCCATCGATTCCGGACCGGTCGACGGCGCGGTCGTGGTGCTCCTCCACGGCTTCCCTCAGCGCACGAGCAGCTGGAACGCGGTAATTCCCCACCTCCACGCGGCCGGGTTCCGCACCCTGGTCCTGGACCAGCGAGGCTACTGCTCCACCGCCCGCCCCTCGGGGCGGCGAGCGTACCGGCTCTCCGAGTTGGTGGGCGACGTCCTCGCCCTGCTCGACAGCGCGAACCTGCCCGCCGCGCACGTCGTCGGCCACGACTGGGGCGCGGCCGTGGCGTGGGCGGTGGCCGCCGGGCATCCCGACCGGGTCCTGTCACTGACGGCGGTATCGGTGCCCCACCTGGCGGCCTTCCGGCAGGCCATGTTCCTCTCCGACCAGCTGCTCCGGTCCTGGTACATCGGACTGTTCCAGCTCCCCTGGCTGCCGGAGCGGCTGCTCTGTTCGCGCGGCGGCCTGCCGGACCGGGCACTTGCCGGGATGGGTATGACGCCGGAGATGATCGCGCGCTACCACGGCGAGATGGTCGCCGACGGTGCCGTGCCCGGCGGACTCGGGTGGTACCGGGCGCTGCCGCTGGCCTCGCCCGGGAAGGCCACCGCCCGCGTCCGCGTGCCCACGACGTTCGTCTGGAGCGATCACGACCCGGCCCTCGGTCGCGGTGGCGCCGAGCGGACGGCCCGGTTCGTGGACGCGGACTACCGGTTCGTGGAGATGAGCGGCGCGAGCCACTGGATACCGGAGGAACGCCCCGAGGAGTTGGCCCGCGAGATCGCCGCGCGCGCCGGAGGCTGACCCGGTCGAGCTGCGTCGCCCCGGGTGCGCGGCCCCGGGTGCGCGGCCCCGGGTGCGCGGCCCCTTTGGCCTATGCGGGCGGAATGTCAGGCTGCGACCCGGTTACGCGGCGGGATCGGTCCCGACACGCATCGCAAGTCCGCGGGCGCCGAATGCGAGCCGCGGGTCTCGCGGCGCTCGGCGGGTCAGTCCTCCGACTCCCACGGCGGCGGGATCACGGCGGCGACCGCCGCAGCGGCCAGGGCGACGCCGCACCCGAGCAGCAGGCCCACACGGAAACCGGTCTCGGTGGGGACGAACAACCCCCCGAAGTCCACCGACATCTGCGTGAGGATCACGCCGAGGACCGCCGCGGCGGTGGTGGTGCCGATCGAGCGCATGAGCGTGTTGACGCTGTTGGCGGACCCCATCTCGGAGTGCGGCACCGACGACATGATGAGCGCGGGCATGGCGCCGTAGGCCAGACCCACCCCGGCGCTGGTGATGACGGCCGCGATCATGACGCCCCACGTCGACCCCATGAGGAACTGGGCGGAGGCGTAGCCGGTCGCGATGACCAGCGATCCCAGGATGAGCGTGGGCTTGGGGCCGCGGGTGGTGATGAGCCGTCCGCTCAGGGGGGACACGGCCATCATGGCCAGCCCGCCGGGCGCGATCCACAGTCCCATCGCGACCATCGACTGGCCGAGACCATGACCGGTGGCCACGGGGAGCTGGAGGATCTGCGGGATCACCAGCAGCTGCGCGTAGAGCCCCATGCCCACGAGGATCGAGGCGATGTTGGTCAACAGGACCGGTCGCCGCGCCGCCACCCGCAGGTCGATGAGCGGAGACGGGTGACGCAGGACCCACCAGCCCCACACCGGGAACGCGACGGCGGCCAGGACGAACAGTCCGAGGGTCAGAGGGGAGGCCCAGCCCCAGTCCGCGCCCTTGGACACCGCCAACAGGAGCGCGATCAGACCCACCGCGAGACCCAGGGCGCCGACGGGATCCAGGGTCCCGTCGGGCTTGGCCGCCGGCAGCGACCGGATGCGCAGGGCCATCATCGCGATGATCCCGAGGCCGAGCACGGCCGTGCCCCAGAACATCCACTGCCAGGAGCCGTACTGCGCGAGGGCGGCCGCCGCCGGGAGCCCGAGCGCACCACCGACCCCCAACGAGGAGCTCATCAATGCGATCGCCGGGCCGAGGCGCACGGCGGGCAGGACCTCACGCATCGTCGCGATGCCGATCGGGATGACCCCGATCCCCACACCCTGGAGCGCCCGGCCGATGAGCATCGGCCACAACGAGGTGGCCAGGGCGCACAACACGGACCCGACGACCATCACCGCGGTGACGCCGATGAGGACGTTCTTCTTGGGGTAGAGATCGCCGAGACGCCCCATCACCGGGCCGGCCACCGCTCCGGCGAGCAGGGTGACGGTGACGACCCACGCTGCGTTGGTCGCCGACGTGCCGAGGATGGCGGGCAGCATGCCCAGCAGTGGGATGACCAGGGTCTGGGTGAGGGACATGACGATGCCGCCGAAGGCCAGAACGAGGACCAGCCCGTTCTGCTCCGCACGAACGGCGTCCCCGCCCCGAGTCCTACCGCCCATCGTCGTGTCCTTCCAGAGACCTGTAGTCGGACATTACAGACAGGTGTCGACCGCGTTCGCTCCCGACCCCGCGCTCTTGTGGTCCGCATCACCCGGTGCGAGCATGACCAGTGTGAACATCACCGGAACGTCCCGGCGGTCCGCCCGCCGTCTCCCCGCCACCGTCGTCGCGACTCTCGCTGCCACGGCCGTCGCCTCGTCGGCCGCCCTCGCGGCCCCGGCCACGGCGCACGCCCAGGGCTCCTCCGAGGCGGTCGTCCAGGTCCTGCCCGCCCCGAACCGTCTGGTCGCCTGGGGCGGGTCTCCCACCGGTGCGTGCGCCGGCGCCGTGTCCACCTCACTCCGGGGCGACGGGTATCCCGGTACGGCCAGTGTGAGCTGGGCCTTCGCGGTCGCGGGCGTGGGTCCGTGCGCCCTGACCGCCACGCTGTCGTGGCGCAACCTGGACACCGGCGCGAGCGGGGAGAAGGTCGCGCAGATCCCCCACCCCCGGTTCTCCCTCGGGGTCCCGGACCCCATCGCCCACCCCTACGACGCGATCATCTCCACCGGATCGGGTCGGGTCGAGTACCGCCTCACCACCACCGGGGGAGCCGTGGCGGGGCCGATCGTCGTCGACACCGCCGCGTACCAGGGCTGATCGGGGACCGGGAGCGATCAGACCAGGAGGCCCTCGGACGCGCGTCGCCAGTCCTCTACCGGCGGGGCCAGGACGTTCTCACCGAGCACCTGCACGAGCACCGTGGAGGCGCCCGCGTCCAGGTGCTCCTGCACCCGGACCCGCGTGGCCTCGATCCCCCGGGTCACCAAGGCCGCCTGCAGGCGGTCGCTGCCGCCGCGGATGTAGTCGGACTCGTCGAAGCCCTGGCGGGTCCACGAGTTCCGGTAATTCGGCAGTCCCG
Organism: Dietzia sp. UCD-THP; assembly: GCF_000349585.1. Classification (NCBI taxonomy): domain Bacteria; kingdom Bacillati; phylum Actinomycetota; class Actinomycetes; order Mycobacteriales; family Dietziaceae; genus Dietzia; species Dietzia sp. UCD-THP. The sequence goes on along the minus strand of NZ_AOSR01000011.1, from coordinate 22,043 downwards.
TGTAGATGTTCAGGTGGTCCCGGGCCCGCGACCGCCACAGCTCGTCGTCGTCCTCTACACCTGCGGCGAGCACCGCGGCGTGTTCCACCACCAGCGCCGGCCCGTCATCCCCGGACCCGCCGAGGATCTCGCGCGCCCGCGCGGTGTGCTCGGGCAGGGTCAGATACGGGTGCGCTCCGGAGGTCCGGTCCCGGGACAACTCGAGCATCTTGGGCCCGAGCGCGGCCAGCACCACCGGCGGCATGGTGTCCTCCCCCGCCGCCATGGGCTGGGAACGGTCGAGCGCGTCGAGGTACTCGCGCATCGCCGACAGCGGGCGACCGTAGTGGTGTCCGCGGTGCCGTTCCACCAGCGGGGCGTGGGAGACCCCGAGGCCGAGCACGAACCGACCGGGGTGCAGGGCCTCGATGGTGCGCGCGGCCGCGCCGGCGGCCGAGGCGTCCCGTCCGTAGATGTTCGCGATTCCCGTGCCGATGGCCATGCGGCTGGTGGCCGACAGATAGAGCTGCGCGGCGGTGAACGCCTCACGCCCGACGGCCTCCCCGAACCACAGCGACCCCCATCCCTGGTCGTCGAGTTCGCCGAGCAGGTCCGGGATCCCCGCCGGCGGCACGCCCTCAAGCGAACCCGTCCACAGGCCCACCCTCCCCAGCTGGGCGCGACCGGCTCGGTTGTCGGCAGCCCTACTGTCGTCAGCCCGGTTGCCGCCGGCCCGCTCGTGGTCAACCCGGTCGTGGTCAGCCCGGTCGGTCGCATCGTGGGGGGAATCGCTCATGCACCCGAGTGTGCCCGACCGCGCGAGCTGCTGTGCGCCTTGAGTGCTGCGAGGCGTTTCACGCCGAAACCACGCCCCGCCCGACGGGGGCGCGGCAGACTTCAGGCGGAACACGTTCCAGCGGCGCCCTGGGACACCGAGGAGATGAGACGTCGATGTTCGAGTGGTCCGAGACCGACCTGATGATCCGAGAGGCCGTACGGGGCTTCATCGACAAGGAGATCCGTCCGAACCTGGACGCCCTGGAGAGCGGGGAGATGACGCCGTACCCGATCATCCGCAGACTGTTCGCGGAGTTCGGGATCGACACGATGGCCGCCGACGCGGTGAGCAAGATGCTCGCCGGGCAGCGTGCGCGGGAGGCGGGCGCGTCGGAGACCTCGAGCGGGTCGAGCGGGTCGAGCGGGTCGGGCGGGGCGTTCGAGGGCCAGGACTCGCTGATGGCGGTGGTGATCAGCGAACTCGCGGGAGCGTGCATGGGCCTGGTCTCCGCGCTCGGGGTGAGCATCGGGCTGGGCGCCACGACGATCATGTCGCGCGGCACGTTGGCGCAGAAGGAACGCTGGCTGCCGGGCATCGTGACCATGGAGAAGGTCGCGTCGTGGGCGATCACGGAGCCGGACTCGGGGTCGGACGCGTTCGGCGGGATGCGGACCTACGTGCGGAGGGACGGCGACGACTACATCCTCAACGGCCGCAAGACGTTCATCACCAACGGCCCGCACGCCGACGTGATGATCGTCTACGCCAAGCTCGACGAGGGCGCGGCAGCCGGTGTCGACGACGGTGCCGCCGCGACCGCCAAGCGGGACCGCAGGGTCCTGACCTTCGTCCTGGACACGGGGATGGACGGCCTGACCCAGAGCGCCCCGTTCAAGAAGATGGGCCTGCACAGCTCCCCCACCGGCGAGTTGTTCTTCGACGACGTCCGTCTCGGCCGCGACCGCCTCCTCGGGGAGACCGAGGACCACCGGGGTGGCGACGGGCGGGAGTCCGCCAGGTCCAGCTTCACCGCCGAGCGCACCGGTGTGGCGATCATGGCGCTGGGGATCATTCAGGAATGCCACCGGCTCTGCGTGGCCTACTCCCGGGAGCGGACCCTGTGGGGCCAGGAGATCGGACGCTTCCAACTGATCCAGCTCAAACTGGCCCGGATGGAGGTGGCGCGGATCAACGTGCAGAACATGGTGTTCCAGTCCATCGAGCGCGCGCGGGCCGGAAAGCCACTCACCCTGGCCGAGGCGTCGGCCATGAAGCTCTATTCCTCCGAGGCGGCGACCGAGGTCGCGATGGACGCGGTGCAGCTCTTCGGAGGCAACGGGTACATGGCCGAGTACCGGGTCGAACAACTCGCCAGGGATGCCAAATCGCTCATGATCTACGCCGGTAGTAACGAGATCCAGGTGACCCACATCGCCAAGGGGCTGCTCTCGCGCTGATCATCCGGGTGACGTCCCCGCGGCCCGCCCGTACCGTGGACTCACGCCGGTAGCCGGAGGTGGTGTCGCATCGAGTCGGAGAGTTCCGCCCACTGGTCCCGGCTGGTCGAGGGCGTGCGTCATCGCGGGTCCGAGTCCTGGGCGAGGGTCGTCCGGTACTCGCCCACCCTGCTTCTCGCCGCGACGGCCGCCGGCCTCGCCTTTCTCCTCGCCGAGCTGGTGTTCGGCCCCCAGAACGCGGTCTTCGCGCCGATCGCCGCCGTGGTCGCGACCGGGCTCTCGGCAGGGCAGCGGCGGGTCCGGGCGCTCGAGATCTCCACGGGCGTGCTCCTGGGGATCGTGGCCGCCGAACTCCTGGCCCGGTGGTTCGGTGTCGGCGCGTGGCAGCTCACGGTGGCGGTCCTCGCGGCGACCACCGCTGCGGTGGCGTTCCGTGCGAGTGGCCTGCTGAGCAATCAGGCGGCGGTCGCGGCAGTCGTCGTCATGGTCCTCGTCCCCGTCCTGGAGACCGGCCCGTGGATCAGGCTCGGTGACGCGGTGATCGGCGGCGCGGTGGCGGTCGCGCTGACCTCGGTGGTCCCCCACCATTCCCGCCACAGGGTCACCGCGGTCGCCGCCCGGCACCTGGATCGATTCGCCTCCGTGCTCACCGCCCTGCGAGACGACCTCGCCGCCGGGTCGCTGATCGGCACCGAGCGGCGGCTCGAGGAGATGGACGACCTCGCCGCCGCCCGCCAGGAACTCCTCGACGCCGCATCCGCCACGCGGGAACGTCTCCCCGCGGGTCCCGGTCGCGCACGTGCCGAACGCCGGCGGGCGCTGCGGGCCTCGGGGAGACTCGGCGACCGGGTGGTGCTGCTGGTCACCTCCGGGCGGGCGCTGTGCCGGGCGGGAGCGAACCTGGTCCGCCACGGCGACCCCGTCGACCCGGTCGTCGTGGACGCGCTCGACCACCTGGTGTCCGCCGTGGAGGAGCTCCGCCGATGGACCACCGGCTCCGGGGACGCCGAACTGGTCCGCCGCCTGGCGCTGGACTCGGCGATCTCGGCCTCCTCCACCTATGCCACACCGAGCTCGCCGGCCGTCAGCGTGGCGGTGGGGCAGATCCGGTCGGCCGTGATCGACCTCCTCCGGATCACCGGGATGTCTCAGGTCGAGGCCGTGGCGGCGCTGGAGGCGGCCGCCGGCCGGGCCACCCGGCCGCCCGTCGGCCCGGCTGTCCCCGTCCATGCCCATCCGCGTGCCGACTCGCATCCCGACCCGCGTGCCGGTGGCGGATACGAGAGCGTTACGTACGTTGGAAATATGAGCACCACACGCGATATCACACGACGTGCCGAGGAGATGACCAACGAGAGCGGCGGGTTCCCAGCCCAGGAACAGCAGCCCCCCGGGCTCAGCTCCGAGATGACCCCGGTCCCCGACCACGGGGAACACACCTATCGCGGATCGGACAAGCTCCGGGGCATGAAGGCCCTCATCACCGGCGGCGACTCGGGGATCGGGCGAGCCGCGGCCATCGCCTACGCCCGCGAGGGCGCCGACGTGGCGATCTCCTACCTTCCGGAGGAGGAATCCGACGCCCAGGACACCCGGGGCTGGATCGAGGACGCGGGGCGACGGGCGGTCCTGCTGCCCTGCGACCTGCGCGACGAGACCCAGTGTCGGCAGATGGTCCGGGACGCGGCGCAGCAGCTCGGCGGACTGGACATCCTCGTCAACAACGCCGGCTACCAGCACGCGCGCGGCGAGGGTCTGGAGACCATGGACAGCGAGAACATGGACCGGGTCTTCAAGACCAATCTCTACGCCACCATCTGGGCGAGCCAGGAGGCATTGGAGCACCTCGGCCCCGGGTCGTCGATCATCACCACCACGTCGATTCAGGCCTACCAGCCGGCCCCGCCGCTGCTCGACTACGCGGCCACCAAGTCGGCCCTGAACAACCTCACCGTCAACCTCGCCTCCGAACTCGGGTCCCGGGGCATCCGGGTGAACGCGGTCGCCCCCGGCCCCATCTGGACGCCGTTGCAACCGGCCACGCAGCCCGGCGAGAAGCTGGAGGAGTTCGGGTCGGACACCCCCCTCGGCCGCGCGGGACAGCCCGCGGAGTGCGCTGGCGCGTTCGTCTTCCTCGCCTCGCCCTCGGACGCCGGCTACGTCTCGGGCACCGTGCTCGGCGTGACCGGCGGCAAGCCCGTCTTCTAGAGATGGCGAGCCCGACACGCAGTACACCCCTGGAGGACTACGCGCTGCTGTCCGACCTGCGAACCGGAGCGCTCGTGTCGCGGGACGGGAGCATCGACTGGCTCTGCCTGCCCAGATTCGACTCCCCCGCCGTGTTCTCGGCCCTGCTCGACGGACCGGAGGCCGGCCGGTGGCGCCTGTCGGTGGTCGACGGTGAGGTGCTCGACCGCCGCTACATCCCGGAGACCTTCGTGCTCGAGACGACCTGGCGGTCCCCGTCCGGCACCGCCCGGGTGACCGACTGCCTCCTGCGGAGCGAGTCGCAGGGGGATCTGATCCGCCGGGTCGAATGCCTCGACGGCGAGGTGACCGTCGAGCACGACCTGCGCCTGCGGTTCGACTACGCACGGGCCACGCCGTGGACCCGGGAGATCGCCAGAGACGGGGAGCACCGAGCGCTGCTGGCACTGGCGGGGCCCGACGGCATCCTGGTGACCGGGCCGATGCTGCGGTGGCCCGACGAGGACGACGACGACTCGTCGCCCACCGACGACACCCACGCCGACGTGCGAGACGACGAACGATCTCAGGAGGGTGGGCGCGCCCGCCGACTCGAGGGGACGTTCGACGTCCGCGCCGGGGAGCGGCTGGACTGGGACCTGACGTGGTTCCCGTCCCACGCAGACGTGCCCGACCCGCCCGAGGCCGACGAGACCATCGCGGCGACCATCAGCGCCTGGACCGAGTGGTCGTCACAGCTGGAGGTCGACTGCGATCCCCGGCCTGAGGTGACCCGGTCGCTGCTCGTCCTGCGAGCGCTCACCAACCTGGACACGGGGGCCATCGTGGCCGCGCCAACCACCTCACTTCCCGAGTACTTCGGCGGCGAGAGGAACTGGGACTACCGCTACACCTGGCTCCGCGACGCGGCGTTCACCATCGAGGTCGTGGTGGCACACGGGCTCACAGAGGGCGCCGAACTGTGGCGGGACTGGCTCCTGCGTGCGGTCGCCGGTGACGTCGACGACGTCAAGATCATGTACGGCCTGGGCGGGGAGCGCCAGCTGATCGAGATGGAGCTCGACCACCTCGACGGCTACGAGGACTCCCGTCCGGTGCGCATCGGCAACGGAGCCGCCGACCAGTACCAGGCCGACGTCGTGGGGGAGGTGATGATCGCACTGCACGACCTGCGCGAGGCCGGGGCCCACGAGGACGAGTACACCTGGGGGTTGCAGAAGGGTCTCCTGCGCTACGCGGAGAAGCACTTCGACCGGGAGGACCACGGCATCTGGGAGATGCGCGGGTCCACCCACCACTTCACCCACGGCAGGGCCATGATGTGGGCCGCCTTCGACCGTGGCGTCCGCGCGGTCGGGGAGCACGGGCTCGACGGCCCCGTCGAGCGGTGGCGTGAGTTGCGAGCGAGGCTGGCCGAGGAGATCAACGAGCACGGATACGACTCCGAGCTGGGCAGCTTCACCCAGACCTACGACAACTCCGAGGTGGACGCCTCCCTGCTCCAGCTCCCCCACACCGGGTTCCTGGACTACGACGACCCCCGGATGCTCGGGACGGTGGCGTGCATCGAACGGGACCTCGTCACCGAGGAGGGCTTCGTCCACCGGTACCGGGTCGACAGCGGGATCGACGGCCTGGAGGGCGGCGAGTACCCGTTCGTCCTGTGCACCTTCTGGCTGGTCGAGCAGTACGCCGGGAGCGGCCGCATCGATGATGCCCAGAACCTCATGGACACCATGGTGTCCCGGGGCAGCGACCTGGGGCTGTTCTCCGAGGAGTTCGACCCCGAATCCGGCCGCCTGGCGGGGAACTTCCCCCAGGCGTTCAGCCACATCGGGTTGATCCGGGCGGCCGACGCCCTGCAGGCGGCCCGGAAGGGACGAGAGGAAGGCGAACGATGACCACGTACGGATTCCACGCCTCGCACGAACAGATCTCCCCGGGCAGGTTGCTGCGGGACGTCCAGCAGGCCGAACGGGCGGGCTTCCGCATCGCGATGTGCTCCGACCACTTCTCCCCCTGGTCCACCCGCCAGGGCCATTCGGGCTTCGCCTGGTCGTGGTTGGGTGCGGCACTGGCCACCACCGACATGACGTTCGGTACCGTCTGTGCGCCCGGCCAGCGCTACCACCCCGCCGTGGTCGCCCAGTCGTCGGCGACGCTGGCGGAGATGTTCCCCGATCGCTTCTGGGTGGCCCTCGGCAGCGGCCAGAACATGAACGAGCACATCACCGGCGACAAATGGCCCGGCAAGGCCACTCGGCAGGCCCGCCTGGAGGAGAGCGTCGACGTCATCCGCCGCCTGCACCGCGGCGAGGAGGTCACGCACCACGGTCTCGTCGACGTCGAGAAGGCGCGGGTGTACTCACTACCCGAGACGCCACCCCGGATCATGGGCCCGGCGCTCACCCCGGAGACCGCCGCGCGGGCGGCGAACTGGGCCGATGGACTCATCACGATCAACGACGACCCGGAATCGGTCCGGCAGATCATCCAGTCGTACCGCACGGCGGGGGGCCGGGGCCCTCTCGCCCTCCAGGTCCACGTGGCCATCGAGGACACCATGAGCCGCGCCCGCGAGGTCGCCCGCGACCAGTGGCAGAACCACGCCGTGGACCCACCGGTCGCCTACGACCTGCCCACCCCCGAGGAGTTCGACCTGGTCGCCCGGTACATCCCCGACGAGAAGATCGAGGAGACCGTGATCGTCACCGACTCCGTCGACCACCTCGTCGCCCGGCTCCGCGAGTTCGAGGACCTGGGATTCGACGAGATCTACCTGCACCACGTCTCCCAGGACCAACTCGGGTTCCTGGAATTGGCGGAGCAGGAGCTGCTCCCGGCGCTCGCTCGCGGTTGACCTGAGGACCAGACGACGTAACGTCGCGGACATGGCCACTGAGATGTTGCACACGTACATGCAGGACCACCACGCCGGGGCCGCCGCCGGGGTGGATCTGTTCCGGCGTGTGGCGCAGGACCACGAGGACCCGGAGATCCGTGAGGTCGTCGCCCGGATTGGCGACGAGACCGAGGACGACCTCCACAGCCTCGAGGAACTCATGACCCTGGCCGGAACGTCTCCGTCGGCACTCAAGGACCTGTCGGCGCGGGCGGCGGAGAAGCTCGGTCAGCTCAAGCCCAACCAGCGGTTCGCCCAACGATCCCCGCTCAGCGATCTGCTCGAACTGGAGGCACTCACGATCGCGGTCCGGGGCAAGGAGTTGGGGTTCCGGGCCCTGCTGGACATAGGCGACCCGCGGCTGCCCCAGCCGACCCTGGAGGCGCTGGTGGAGCGCGCGGTCGAGCACGGCGCGCAGCTGGAGAAGCTTCGGCTGAAGTGCACGGGAGCGCTCCGCGAGAGCTGAGCTGGGCCCCGGGAGTACCGTCTCGGGAATGAGGTTCTCGCAGGTCGACGTCTTCTCCCCCGTCCCGTTCCGGGGCAACCCCCTCGCCGTGGTCCACGACGCGGACGAACTGTCCGGCACGCAGATGGCGACCATCGCCAGGTGGACCAACCTGTCCGAGACCGCCTTTCTACTAGCGCCCACCATCGAGGCCGCCGACTACCGGGTCCGTATCTTCACCCCGGCCGGGGAGCTGCCGTTCGCGGGCCACCCCACCCTCGGTTCGTGCGCGGCGTGGCACGAGGCAGGGGGCCGGCCCCGGATGCCGGGCAGGGCCGTGCAGGAATGCGGGATCGGATTGATCACCGTCCGCGACGAGGGGGCCGGAGACTGGTCGTTCGCCGCGCCGGAGTTGATCAGGTCCGGACCCCTCGGCGAATCGCAGGTGGAACGGCTGGTGTCGGGCCTGGGCCTGAGCCGCGACGACGTGGTGGACCACTCCTGGGTGGACAACGGCCCCGGCTCGTGCGCGCTGCTCCTGCGGGATGCCGAGACCGTTCTCGCCGTCAGGCCCGACATGCAGGCCCTGGCAGGGGACCGGGTGGGAGTCCTCGGCCGCTACCCCACGGACCCGGCGGACCCGGCCGAGGTCGATGTCGAGGTCCGCTTCTTCCCGTTCTCGGCCGGGATCCCGGAGGACCCCGTGACGGGGAGTTTCCAGGCGGGGTTGGCCGTGTGGCTCACCGGCAACGGCACGCTGCCGCAGCGCTACACCGCCCGGCAGGGCACCGTGCTCGGCCGCGAGGGATGCGTGGCGATATCGGCCGGATGCGACGACGCTCCCGGCACCGGCATCTGGGTGACCGGTCATGTGGCGCACCTCGTCACCGGGGAGATCCGGGCGGTTTGACCGGCTCTCGGCATCCCGCCGGGCGACGTCGGCGGGCGCGGCTCAGCGCATCTCGCCGGCGCCCACATAGGGGTTGAGGCTGATCGTGGGCCTGCCCTCAGCGAATCGGGAGAGTCGGCAGTCCGCCGGGTCGACCCCCGACATCGTCGTCGTCCCGTCGAGGAGCAACTCCGCGACCAGTCGACCGACCGCGGGCGACATCTTGAACCCGTGCCCCGAGAAGCCGACCGCCAGGAACAATCCGTCGAGGGGTGACGGGCCGATCACGGGGTTGTAGTCGGGAGTGGTGTCGTACGCCCCCACATAACTGCCGGTGATCGCCGGATCCGGCATGTCGGGAAGGCGGTGCAAGAGCCGCTCCACGACCTTCTCGACCGTCGTGTCGTCGGCCCGGTTGGAGTAGGAGTCCGGATCGATGTACTGCGGCGAGTGGTGGTCGGAGTTGCCGGCGAGGATCTCCCCGTTGGGCTCGCGGCACAGGTACTGCAGGCCCACCAGGTCCGACAGCGTGGGCACCTGCTCCAGCGGTTCGCCCTGATCCACCAACACCAGTTGCGCGCGCTGGGCCCGGACGGGCAGGTCCAGACCGACGGTGGCGCCGAGCTGCGGCGCCCACACCCCGGTCGCGAGGATCACCTGCTCGGCGTGCACCGTGCTGCCGTCCGCGAACTCGGCTCCCACCACCCGGTCGCCCCGCCCCCGCAGCAGCGACGTGACCCTGGTGCTCTGGCGGACCCGGACCCCGTGTCGGCGGGCGGCGGCGGCGAACGCCATCCCCGTCATGTACGCCTCCCCGCGACCGCCGCGTGGCTCCCACGCCGCCGCGGCCACGTCGTCGACGTTCAGACCGGGCCACAACTCCGCCATCCGGTCCGGCGGGATGAGTTCGGTCTCGATGCCCAGGCTCTGCTGCATGGCCACGTTCGCGCGCAGCGGGATCACGTTCTCCTCGCCGACGATCACCGCGTACCCGCACTGGCGGAACGCCATGTCGTCGCCCAGCAACTCGGTCGCGTTCTCGAACACCGGGATGCTGTGCCAACTCAGGGCCGCCATGGTGGGCGAGCCGTAGTGGCAACGGACGATGCCGCTGGACTTGCCGGTCATGCCGGAGCACAGGGTGTCCTTCTCGACGACGAGGACGTCGGTCTCGCCGCGCTCGGCCAGGTTCCAGGCGATCGACAACCCTTCGAGTCCCCCGCCGATCACGAGGAACTTCACTGTGTCGGCCGGGTGCGCTGTGTCGGTCATGGGGATCACTTTCTCGTGGTGTGCGGGTCAGGCGGCGTCGGGAGCCGGGAGGTCATCGCAGGTGAGCAGGTCGGCGAGAACGTCGGCCAACGCCTCGGCGCCCAGTTCGGCGTCGGCGTCCTCCACGTGCTCCTCCGGGGAGTGCGACACCCCGGAGGGGTTGCGGACGAACAGCATCGCGGTGGGGACGTGCGCGGCCAGGACCCCGGCGTCGTGGCCCGCCCCCGTGGCCAGGACGGGGACCCCGGGCAGGTCGTCGAGCAGTCGGTCACGGAACACCGGGTCGAAGGTCACCGAACCGCTGAGCGACTCCTGCACGATCGAGCTCCCGCAGCCCTCGCGCGCGGCCGCCATCGACGCCGCCTCCGCGATCTCGTGGACCATCCGGGCGGTCACGGCGTCGTCGGGGTGGCGCACGTCCAGCCACAGGTCGACCCGGGAGGCGATGACGTTGGTGCCGCCGGGGGTGGGCACGATCCGTCCCACGGTCGCCCGGGCCCCCCGGTGTGCGCGGGCGATGCGCCGGACGTCGAGGACGGTGCGGGAGGCCGGGATCATCGGGTCGCGGCGGTCCGCCAGCAGCGTGGTCCCGGCGTGGTTGCCCTGGCCGGTGAAGCTGATCCGCCAGCGCCCGTGGCCGATGATGGACGAGGCCACCGCGACCGGATTGTCCAGGTCGATCAGACCCCGACCCTGTTCCACGTGAAGCTCCACAAATCGACCGATCCGTCGAAGCGCCTCCTCATCGCGGCCCAGTCGCGACGGGTCCAGCCCGTTGGCGGCGCACAGCTCGGCGTAGGTGGTCCCGTCGTCGTCGGTCAGGCGCGCCGCGGTGGCCGGGTCCATCGCGCCGGTGAGCAGCAGCGAACCCAGGCACGCCCGCCCGAACCGGGACCCCTCCTCCTCCGGGAACACGGTCAGGGCCAGGGCCCGCCGAGGTTGCACGCCCCGTGCCTCCAGCAGGTCGACCGCGACCAGCGCCGAGGCGACGCCGAGCGGGCCGTCGAAGGCTCCTCCCCCGGGCACGGAGTCCAGGTGGCTGCCGGTGACGACGGCGTCCTCCAGCAGATGGCCACCCGGATTCCACCAGGCCCAGATGATCCCGTTGCGGTCGGTCTCGGTGTCCAGACCACGCGCGGCCGCCTCGGCCAGGAACCACTCGCGCAGGTCCAGTTCCGCGCGGGAGTAGACGGGGCGGCTGTACCCGCCCCGCGTCGGGTCGGTCCCGACGTCCGCGATCGCGGACATCAGCGAGGTGACGGTGGTGGCGACCGGAATGGTCATGACGGGCTCCTCGGGAGGTCCGGAACGTCCGGACGGTGCGGAAGGTGCGGGTGCGCCACGGCCCCCGGAAGGGTCGGCGCGGCGTGGGTGAAGCGGAGCGGGCTGGACGGGCTGACCTGGGCGGATCAGCCGTCGACGCCGTCGGGGTAGGCGGTCACCGAGAGGAAGCGGATGGGCAGTTCCAGCATCGCCACCGGCCCGTGGACGCCCTCGCCGTCGATGAGCAGGGAGTCCCCCGGACGGAGTCGGTATTCGGACTCGGCATGGTGGTAGATCATGTCCCCGGAGAGCATGTACAGCAGCTCGGTGCCGGGATGCTGGAAGCGGGGGTGGGTCTCCGACTCGGCGGTCAACGTCACCAGGACGGGTTCGATCCGCTTGTTAGGTCCCCGCAGCGCGCCGAGCAACTCGTAGTCGTGGCCCACCGAGGTGCCGCGGCCCACGATCGTCGCCCCCTGCCCGTCCGGGGTGAACACGGCGTCGCGTCGGGTGTCCGCTCCGCGCAGCAGCGAGGTCACCGGCACGTCGAGCCCGGTGGCGAGCTTGGCGAGCATGTTCAGCGAGCAGGACGTCTGCGCGTTCTCGATCTTGGACAGCATCGCCTTGGAGATGCCGATCCGCTGGGCCATCTCCGCGACCCCCAGGTTCTCCGCCAGACGCAGTCTGCGGACGTGGAACCCGATGATGCGCTCGAGATCGTTGCCGGTGGGCACGTCCACGGGGAGCTCACGGGGCGCCGCCTGGTGGACGACCCTCCGCTCGTCATCCCGCCCGGCTGCCATGTCCTCGACGGTAGTCATCGTCGCCGCCCGGCGGAAGTCGCCACCCGCGACCGGCGCGGGTCCGGCACCGGTCCGGTCGTCCGGCACGACGGTCATCTACAGCTCCCGTCCCGCGCGGCCGGGGATCCAGTCGGTCCCCGCCAACGGCACGCGCGCCATCGCGGCGGCCTCCATCGTCAACGCCACCAGGTCGTCCGGCTCCAGGTGGGTCAGGTGGGACTTGCCGCAGGCCCGGGCGATCGTCTGCGCCTCCATCGTGAGCACGTGCAGGTAGTTGGCCAGGCGCCGGCCGGCGGCCTCCGGATCGAGTCGTCGCGCCAGGTCGGGGTCCTGGGTGGAGATCCCGGCCGGGTCACGCCCGTCCTGGAAGTCGTCGTAGAACCCCGCCGCCGAGCCGAGTGCGCGGTACTCCTGCTCGTACCGGGGGTCGTTGTCCCCCAGCGCGATCAGTGCGGCCGTCCCGATCGCGACGGCGTCGGCGCCCAGGGCCATGGCCTTGGCCACGTCCGCCCCCGAGCGGATCCCTCCGGAGACGATCAGCTGCACCTTCCGGTGCAGGTCCATCTCCTGCAGTGCCTGCACCGCCTGCGGGATCGCGGCGAGGGTGGGGATGCCCACGTGCTCGATAAAGACGTCCTGCGTGGCGGCGGTGCCACCCTGCATCCCGTCCACGACCACCACGTCCGCGCCGGCCTTCACCGCCAGCTTGACGTCGTAGTAGGTGCGGGTCGCGCCGACCTTGACGTAGACCGGCTTCTCCCACCCGGTGATCTCCCGCAACTCGAGGATCTTGATCGCGAGGTCGTCGGGGCCGGTCCAGTCCGGGTGCCGGCAGGCCGAACGCTGGTCGATCCCCCGGGGCAGGGTCCGCATCTGTGCCACCCGGTCGGAGATCTTCTGGCCCAGGAGCATGCCTCCCCCACCTGGTTTGGCTCCCTGCCCCAGGACCACCTCGATGGCATCGGCCTTGCGGAGGTCGACGGGGTTCATCCCGTAGCGCGAGGGTAGGTACTGGTAGACGAGCTTCGAGCTCTGGCCGCGCTCCTCCGCCGTCATCCCACCGTCACCCGTGGTCGTGGAGGTGCCCGCGGCACTGGCCCCGCGCCCGAGGGCCTCCTTGGCCTGCGCCGACAGGGCACCGAAGCTCATTCCCGCGATGGTCACGGGGATGTCCAGGTGGAGGGGCTTGGTGGCGTGTCGGGTGCCCAGGGTGATGTCGGTGTCGCAGCGTTCGCGGTATCCCTCGAGCGGGTAGCGCGACATCGAGGCGCCCAGGAAGAGCAGGTCATCGAAGTGCGGCACCTTCCGCTTGGCACCCCAGCCGCGGATGTCGTAGATCCCGGTCGCGGCCGCGCGCTGGATCTCGTGGATCACCGAACGCGGGAAGGTGGCGGATTCGCGCAGGGTCGGGTCCACCGTCGCGGTCGGGATCTGCGGTGGGGTGGCCTGGTCGGATCGGGTGTGTCCGTCGAAGGGCATGTCGGGCTCCTGTCGGGGGTGCGGCGGGCGGTCAGTAGGCGGAGGCGTTGTCCACGTCGAAGGTGTAGAGCGTGCGGGCGGAGCCGTAGCGCCGGAACTCCTCGGTCGAGACCCCGGTGGCGGCAGCACGGTCGAGCAGCTCCCGGAGCTCGGTGTGGTGTTCGGGCCGCATCTCCTTCTCGACGCAGTCGGCGCCGAGGGACTCGACGCGACCCCGCACGTAGATGTGGACCTCGTAGAGCGAGTCGCCGAGGGCGTCGCCGGCATCGCCCAGGACGACCAGACGCCCGGCCTGGCCCATGAAGCAGCTCATGTGACCGATCGAGCCGCCGACGACGATGTCCACGCCCTTCATCGAGATGCCGCACCGGGCGCCGGCGTCTCCCTCGATCACCAGCAGCCCACCATGGGCCGTCGCCCCGGCCGACTGCGAGGCCGACCCGGCGACCCGCACCGTCCCCGACATCATGTTCTCGGCCACCCCGACCCCCACGTTCCCGTTGACCGTGACGTGGGCACCGTCGTTCATCCCGGCGGTGTAGTACCCGGTGGGCCCGTCGATCACGACCTCGTCCGGCTCCGTCAGGCCCACAGCGAGCGCGTGCGCCCCCCGGGGAGCGGTGAGGAGGTATCTGCCGGTGCCGTCGGACTCCCGGAGGATCCGATTGGTCTCGCGCAGCCCGGCCTCCCGGACGTCGATCACGTGCGGGGCGGCGGGCGGCGCGTCGCCGACGGGGCCGAGGTCCCTCGGCGCGAAGGCCTGTTCCGGCGTCACGGTCATCGTTCTTCCTTTCGGGTGGGGACTCCACCGCGTGCTGGTGGTTCGGTTGCGCAGGGGACGGGCTCAGCGCCGCCAGTGGTACACGCGGCCCGGTTCGGGTTCGAAGAGACGGGCGTCGTCGATGCCCGGGAGGTGCGCCATCGCCCGGTACTCCGAGGCCATGGCGACGTAGCGGTCGGTCTCGGCGATCACCGCCGGCTTGCAGGCGATCGGGTCCCGCACCACCGCGAACTCCTCGGCGGTCGACACCAGCAGCGTGTAGAAGCCGTCGAGGACGCCGGCCATCTCGGCCAGTGCCTGGTCGATGCCCGCCCCGAGGGCGATCTGGGCGGCCACGAACCGCGCCGCGACCTCGGTGTCGTTGAGGGTGTCGCAGTGGATGTCGCGTCGGGCGAGTTCGCGCCGGACCGAGGCGTGGTTGGAGAAGGACCCGTTGTGGACGATGCACTGGTCCGGGCCCACCGAGAAGGGATGTGACCCGGCGGGGGTGACCGCCGATTCGGTGGCCATCCGGGTGTGCCCCACGCCCTGCCATCCCGAGGCCCCCGGTAGGCCGAAGCCCGAGGCCAGGTCCAGTGGCAGTCCCACGCCCTTGAGGACGGCGAGCTCGGTGCCCAGGCCCACCAGGACGGCCTCCGGGAGGGCCGTGCGGACGGCGGAGGCCAGGGTCTGCGGGTCGGTCCCGGCGGTCAGGAGGACGGTGGCACCCAGCTCGCGGCCCGATACCTCGCACCCCAGGTGCCCACCGACACGCGAGGCCAGGGTCCGGGCGTCGACGCCGTCGGTGAGGTCGGCGAGCACGGTGACGGTGGCCGATCCGGCCGGGGTCCAGTCGGGGTTGCCGTAGACCGCGACGCCGGCCGAATCCGATCCGCGGTCGGTCATCTCGCCGAGCATGGTGGTGAGCAGGTCGCCGAGCCGGGGTTCGAGATCCGGGTCGCGCAGGTGGAGTCCGACGATGCCGCACATGGGGGGTTCTCCTGGTGTCGTGGGGTCTGGGGGTGGTGTCGGGTCGAGCGATACAGCCGCGCGGCGGGGGCCGCGGCGCGTCACAACGCGGTCAGGTACTCGTCGATCTCCCACTGGGTGACCGTGTTGTGCCAGGAGATGAACTCCTCGCGTTTGAGATCCGCGTAGTAGTCGGCGACGCCGTCCCCGCCGATGTCCAGTGCGGCGCGGACGACCTCGTCCCGGCCCAACTCCTCCACCGCGTGCAGCAGGGTCGGAGGAAGGGTGTGGGTGGCCTCGCTGACCGTGGCGGGGACGCCGGGGTCGAGATCCCTCCGCACCCCGTCGAGGCCGGCGGCCAACTGCACCGCGACGGCGAGATAGGGGTTGGCGGAGCCGTCGCCGCCGCGGAGTTCCACCCGGTTGCCGTCGGGCACACGCAGGTAGTGGGTGCGGTCGTTGCCGCCGTAGGTGGCGTCCGTGGGCGACCACGTGGCCCCCGACGCCGTCGTGCGTGCACCGATACGTTTGTAGGAGTTGATGGTGGGGCACAGGATCGCGTGCATGCCGGCGGCATGGGTGAGCACGCCGGCGATGAACGAGTACGCGGTGGGCGAGAGCCCCAGTCCGTACCGGTCGTCGCCGACCGCGGGGAACACCGGGTGCCCGTCGCGCCACAGGGACATGTGCAGGTGCATTCCCGATCCGGTGCGGTCGGAGAACGGCTTGGGCATGAAGGTGGCGATCATGTCCCGCTGTTCGGCCAGCATGGAGATGATGTAGCGCAGCGTCATGACCCGGTCGGCGGTGACCATCGCCTCGTCGTAGGCGAAGTTCTGCTCGAACTGCCCGTTGCCGTCCTCGTGGTCGTTGGCGTAGTTGGCCCAGCCGAGCACGTTCATCGCGTCCGAGACCCCGGCGAGGTGCTCGAACATCCGGGTCACGCCCCGGGCGTCGTAGCACGGGTGGGACTCGTCGTCCTTGGGATCGGCGGTGCACAGCGACCCGTCGGCGTTCTTCCGGACCAGGAAGTACTCGACCTCCGCCCCCACCTTGAGTTCGAGGCCGTCGGTGGCCGCGTCGGCGAGCATCCGTCCCAGGATGACGCGCGGCGCGAAGCGCCACGGCTCCCCGCTCACCCAGGGGTCGCAGTGCACCAGGGCCAGTCCGGGCTTGATGAAGTCGAGGGTGGTGAAGGAGCGGGCGTCGGGGACGACGAGGAGGTCGGGGTCCCTGGGCTGTTGGCCGATCGCGTCGGCGGCGTACCCGGCGAAGCCCAGCTCCCCGGCCTCCAGTTGGTCGACCGCGGAGGCCGGGACGAGCTTGGCGCACGGCTTGCCCCGGAGGTTGGTGAACACGGCCAGGACGAATCGCGTCCCGGTGTCCGCGACCATCCGGGCGAGGGTGCCGGGGGCGCTCAGGTGGTCACGGTCGGAGTCGAGCGCCGGGAACGACGACTGCCTGCTCGCGCCGTTCGCGCGGTCGGCGACCCCCGCGGAGGGGTCTGCGGTGACTGTCATGACGTCTCCTGATCCACTGTTTCTGCTTGGTGGTCAAAATATACTGCGGCTAAACGGCGAGTTGGTTACCTCGGTGTTACGGATTACCGGCCGGACCGGACGTTGTTGAGCTGGCCCGATTACGCAGAGTCGGGCCCGAGGCCAGGTGCGCCCACCGCGCGGTAACCGAATGGCAACGAGCGCGGTACCTGACAGAAAGCAACACAGGTTCACACTGTGAAACGCACGGTCCCCACGTCGCCCCGCCCGGGAGTGGCCCCAGAGGAAAGAGACAGACATGGACGTAGCCATTGCGGCGGCAGACACCGCCTGGGTGCTCGCGGCCATGGTCGCGGTGGCCTTCATGGTCCCCGGCCTGGCCCTGTTCTACGGCGGCATGGTCAGCATCCGCAGCACGCTCAACATGATGATGATGACGATCGGCGCGGTCGCCGTGATGGCCGTGCTGTGGGTCCTGATCGGCTACTCGCTGACCTTCGGCGACTCGGTCGGGGGCGCGGGCCTGCTCGGCGACCCGCTCGAGTACCTGGGACTCCGGGGCATCATGGCCGAACCCGCGACCCCGGGCCTGCCACCCGCCCTGTTCGCCGGGTTCCTGCTGCTGTTCGCGGGAATCACCGTCGCCCTCGTGGCCGGCGGAGTGGCGGACAGGATGCGCTTCTCCACCTGGCTCGTCTTTGCCGTCGTGTGGCCGGTGCTGGTGTTCTTCCCCGTGGCCCACTGGGTGTTCGCGTTCGATTCCGACGACGGTTCGGTCACGGGCGGGTGGATCGCCAACAATCTGGGGGCGATCGACCTCGCGGGCGGCACCGCGATCCACATCAACGCGGGCGTCGCGACCCTCGCCCTGGTGCTCGTGCTCGGCCGACGAGCCGGCTTCCCCGCGATCAGCAGGCCACACAGCGTCCCCCTGACGTTCCTCGGCGCCGGAATGCTCTTCGCCGGGTGGATCGGTTTCAACGCCGGCTCCGCTGTCGCCGCGGGCAACACGGCCGGGGTGGCCGCGCTCAACACCGTGGTCGCCGGACTGTGTGGCGCACTGGCCTGGATGATCACCGAGCAGGTCCGCGCCAAGCACCCCACCACCCTCGGCGTGGCGTCCGGGCTCGTCGCCGGACTGGTGGGCATCACCCCGGCCGCCGCCGCGGTCAGCCCGCTCGGCGCCATCGCGATCGGCCTGATCTGCGGCGTGGTCTGCCACTACGCGGTGGGCCTGAAGTACCGCCTCGGGTACGACGACTCCCTCGACGTGGCCGGACTCCACATGGTCGCGGGCATCATCGGCACCCTGCTCATCGGTGTGATCGCCGATCCCGCCTCCCCGGTCGGTGAGGCGGGCCTGCTCTACGGTGGCGGGTTCGGGCAGCTCGGCGCCCAGACCCTGGCCACCGCGGCCGTCCTCGCCTACTCCTTCACCGTCACCCTGCTCATCGCCTTTGTCCTGGACAAGACGATGGGCCTGCGGGTCACCGAGGAGGACGAACGGGAGGGCCTGGACAAGGCCTACCACCGCGAGATGGCGTACTTCCAGGACGTGCTCGAGAGCGACGGGCTCGAGGGCGGCGCACTCGAACCCGACGGGCTCGGGACCGACGCCGTGGCGGTCGGCGAGGCCGGGGAGACGGAGGCGGCCACGGCGTCGCCGCCCGCGTCGTCGACTTAGACCTTCCGTACGACCCTGCTGTTCCGAACGACCCTGCTGTTCCGATCAACGACGAGGAGGCGGTCCCGCGTGGGGACCGCCTCCTCGTCGTCGTCCAGGTCCTCGTCGTCCAGGTCCTCGTAGTACAGGATCCTGCGACCGGCTCTACCCGCCCGCCCCGACAGGCTGCTCCTTGAGCGCGCCCAGGATGTCGTCGACACGGTCCTTGGCGTCGCCGAACAACATCTGGGTGTTGTCTCGGAAGAACAGGGGGTTCTGCACACCCGCGTACCCGGCGGCCATGGATCGCTTGAAGACGATCACGTCCGTCGCCTCCCACACGTGGAGCACGGGCATGCCCGCGATCGGGCTGCCCGGGTCCTCGGCGGCGTCCGGGTTGACGGTGTCGTTGGCACCGATCACCAGGACCACGTCGGTGTCCGAGAAGTCGTCGTTGATCTCGTCGAGCTCAAAGACGATGTCGTACGGCACCTTCGCCTCGGCGAGCAGCACGTTCATGTGGCCGGGCAGGCGGCCCGCGACGGGGTGCACGGCGAAGCGGACGTCGACGCCCCGCTCGCGCAGGGTGCGGGTGAGATCGGCGACGGGGTACTGCGCCTGCGCGACGGCCATGCCGTATCCCGGGGCGATGATCACCTTCGAGGCGCCCGCCAGCAACTCGGCCGTACCGGCGACGTCGATCTCGGTGTGCTCCCCGTGGTCCTTGCCCTCGCCCGCGGCGGCCTCGATGCCGAAGCCACCGAGGATGACGGAGATGAACGAGCGGTTCATCGCCTTGCACATGATGTAGGACAGGTAGGCACCCGAGGAGCCGACCAGCGCGCCGACGACGATGAGCAGGTCGTTGCCGAGCAGGAATCCCGTCGCGGCCGCCGCCCACCCGGAGTACGAGTTGAGCATCGAGACCACGACCGGCATGTCGCCACCGCCGATGCTGGCCACCAGGTGCCAGCCCAGGGCCAACGCCAAGGCCGTGACCAGCGCGAGCATCCAGAGCGCCGGCGTGACGACGAACGCCACGGTGAGGACGACGAACGCCACCAGGATCCCGGCGTTGATGAGGTTCTTGCCCGGCAGCACCAGCGGCGCGGACTTCATCTTCCCCGAGAGCTTGAGGTAGGCCACGATCGATCCGGTGAAGGTGATGGCGCCGATGAAGACGCCGATGAACACCTCGGCGTGGTGGATGTCCAGCAGCGCGCCGGTGAGCTCACCGTGCAGCTCGGGCTCGAGGTATCCGTTCCAGCCCACGAGCACCGCGGCCAGGCCCACGAAGGAGTGCAGCAGGGCGATCAGCTCGGGCATCTCGGTCATCTGGACCCGTCGGGCGCGCAGCAGCCCCAGGGTCGCGCCGATGAGCACCGCGACCACCATGAGGACGATCCCGGTGGTGGCGGGATGATGGTCGATCACCAGCGCGACGGTGGCCACGAGCGCCAGCGCCATGCCGGCGATGCCGAAGCTCAGGCCCCGGCGGGCGGTCTCGTGCTTGGACAGGCCGGCCAGGGACATGATGAACAGCAGCGCGGCGACGAGGTAGGCCGCGTTGGCGGCGGTCACGAGTGACATCTCCTCAGGCTCCCTTCGAGAACATGCCGAGCATGCGGCGCGTCACGGCGAATCCGCCGAAGACGTTGATGGACGCGACGAGGATCGCGATGGTGGCCAGGACCTGACCGACGGTGTTGTCGATCCCGATCTGGAGCAGTGCGCCCACGACGATCACCCCGGAGATCGCGTTGGTCACCGACATGAGCGGGGTGTGCAGCGCGTGATGGACGTTGCCGATCACGTAGTACCCGATCACGATCGCCAGGACGAACACCGTGATGTGGCGCGGGATGTCTCCGGGCGCGACTGCGGTGAGCAGAAGCAGCAGCGCCATCCCGGTGGCGATCAGGCCGAGCCTGGCCCGGGGGGAGAGCTTCTTCTTCTCCGCGGGCGGCTCGAGCGGCTCGGCGGCCGCCGCGGCGGGTGCCGCACTGACCTGCACCGGCGGCGGTGGCCACAGGACCTCACCGTCCCTGGCCACGGTCACCCCACGCTGGACGACGTCGTCCAGATCCAGCGCCCACCGCCCGTCCTTGTCCGGGGTGACCAGCTTGGTGAGGTTCACCAGGTTGGTGCCGTACAGCTGCGAGGCCTGCGCGGGCAGGCGTCCGGCCAGGTCGGTGTACCCGATGATCGTCACGCCGTTCTCGGTCACCACCACCTCGTCCGCCACGCTGCCCTCGACGTTGCCGCCCTGGGCCGCGGCCATGTCCACGATGACCGATCCGCGCTTCATCGACGCCACGTCCGCGGCGGTGAGGAGCCGCGGCGCCGCCCGGCCCGGGATCAGCGCGGTGGTGATGACGATGTCCACGTCGGCCGCCTGGGCCGAGTACAGGGCCGCCGCCGCCCGGTCGTAGGCCTCGCTGGTCGCCTTGGCGTACCCGTCCGTGGAGACGACCTTCTCCTCGTCGGGGACCTCGACGGGCAGGTACTCGCCACCGATCGACTTGACCTGGTCTGCCACCTCGGGGCGCGGATCGGTGGCGCGGACGATCGCGCCGAGGCTGCTGGCCGCACCGATCGCCGCCAGACCGGCCACGCCCGCACCGGCCACCAGCACCTTCGCGGGCGGGACCTTGCCCGCCGCGGTGACCTGTCCGGTGAAGAACCGACCGAAGTGGTGGGCGGCCTCGATCACCGCGCGGTAGCCGGCGATGTTGGCCATGGAGGACAGGACGTCCATCGACTGCGCGCGGGAGATCCGCGGGACCGCGTCCATCGCCAGGGCGGTGACCCCGCGCTCGGCCAGAACGGACAGCAGCCGCTCGTTCTGGGCCGGCGCCAGGAGGCCGACGAGGGTGGCGCCCGGCCGCAGTCGCGCCACTTCGGCCTCGGTGGGGACGGCGACCTTCATCACGACGTCGCTCGACCAGGCGGTGTCGCCGTCGACCAGGTCGGCGCCGGCGTCGGCGTAGGCCGCGTCGGAGAACTCGGCGCGGGTTCCCGCCCCGCTCTCCACCACGACCCGGTATCCCAGGCCGATCAGCTTCCCGACGGTCGCCGGCGTGGCGGCCACCCGCCGCTCCGAGGGACCGGACTCGGCGACCACGCCGATCACCGAGGGGGCGGCGACGGGATCCGGCACCTCGGTCTGCGGGGACATATCGGGGATCTCTTCGAGGCTCGAGGCCATGGGGGTTCCTTCGACAGGATTGTGGAAGACAGCGGTGTGACGAAGCGACGCAGGTTGACCGACACGACCGACCACGGACGATGTCCGATCCTTACACGGTGTCCGGCCTCGGCGTGGGGCCATCCGGGATCGGGCCGGAAACCGGTCTCAAGCCTTCCATCACGGGCGAACTGCTCGATGCGAGCCGGGGTACGAGCTCGCGGGCAGGGCGGGCGAGAGGGTGCTCTCTGCTCCGTCCACCCGGATGGCGATCCTCTCCGGGGCTCGGCATGGTGGTGCCGCTCTCCGGGAGAACGTCTGGGTGAGCTTACGACACGACGAAAATTGAACTTGATTCAGGTGGGGTGGGCACGGTCTGCCCACTGCCCCGCCGGAGCTCTTTCGCACCCGGAAATGCACGAAGCCGGCCTCTCGGCCGGCTCCCGGGCAACCGCGGCTGCACTCGATGTGTGGGCGAAGGGGGACTTGA
>NZ_KB714672.1:1640-12533 GCF_000349585.1 Dietzia sp. UCD-THP | reverse complement strand
ACTGGTCCGCCTGTCGGCAGCACTGGGCTTCGATCGCTCGGCGTGCGCGAGCATTCCGCCCTGAGATCCCCGAGTCAGACCGCCGCACCCTCGACGCAGCACGCGAGGAGATCCGCTGGTGGGGTGATGCCGACCTCCAGGCAGCTGCCGCCGTGGTCATCGACCGGTTCAGCGACGGGTACGGACTGGCGAGCCGGCCGATCGCTCGCCGAGATCTGCAGCTCGCACTCCACCTGTCCGACGGCGCAGCGTCCGACAGGCTCGCGGCCCTGGCTAAGCGAGGGCTGCTTGTCGTGAGCCACCCGTGGAGCTCCACCACCCCGCGGGAAGCGACCCGGTATGACCTCGCGGTCCCCGCGACCACTTACCGGGGGGAAACCGCCCATGACGTCACAAGCCCTGCGGTGCCCCTGCAGCACCCCCTCTGGGGACTCCTCCGCCACACCAGCCGGCGCACCCTCTTCACCCTGCTACGCCACCCCGCCTCCCCCACCCGCCAACTCGCTGCTCTCCTGGGCCTCCCTCCCGGGGACGCCACCCACGGGGTCCTCCACCTCCTCCGGCAGCTCGAGGACGCCGGGCTCGCTACCCGGGTGGGCACCGGCCGCGGAACGCTCTGGTCCGCCGCCTCCACTCTGGACCTGGACGCCGCGTCCCGTCGTACAGGTGCGCTGACGAGGGCCCAGGAGCTGGCCGCCCGCATCTGCGGTGAGCGCGCCTGCTGGCACGCCGAGAGCCACGCAGAGACAGCGCGGACTCTCCGCGGGCTCCACGCTCTTCGCGCACGTCTCACTCACGCTGAGGCTCGCGGGCAGCGCCCTCGCCCACACCCTGCTCCGCGGCACCGCACCCCTCCTCGTCCTCCTCGTCGAGCAGCCCCCCGCGGTCGCCACGCCCCTCGGTCTGCTCCCCCACCGTGATGTCACCAGCGTCCACTGACTCCGAGCGGTCGTACTCTTGCCCCATGCACACGGCCTCTCCTGAACTGTCCGAGGGCCGCACTACGACTACGTTGGGGGTGCTGTCCCAGCCATGACCGGCTTGCTCGTCACGCTCTACGGACGCGAGTCCTGTCCGCCGTGCATAAGGACCAAAAAGCTCCTGGATCAAGCCGGTGTTGCGTTCTTGTACGTGGACATCGACGAAGACCCGGACGCACTCGAGGGACTCACCGAGCAGGACTGGGTGACCGCCCTGCCAGTCGTCATCACCCCAGAACTCCAGTGGTGCGGCTACCGGCCCGAACACATCAGGACAATCACCACCAGGTACGGGCCCAGCTAAGCTGAGTCGCAGACGAACAGTCACCCCACACTCGAAAGGACCAGCCATGGTCATCGACGGCAACGTCATCGAAATCGGCACCCTTAACCAGCTCAAATCCGGCAGCAGCGTGCTTACCATCAAAGTGCGACACCGCGCCTACAACCCCACCGCCCGCACCTTCACCGGCGAGGTCGTCTACGACGTCGAGCTGCGCAAACAACTCGCCGAGAACGCCCACACCAGCCTCACCATCGGCGACGACGTCATCATCGACGCCGACGAACACGACCTGGCCGCCACCATCTACACCGACAGCCACGGCCGGAACCACCCCCAACTCAGCGGCGCCAAAGCCCGCAACATCGGCATCAGCATCCGATCCGAAGCACTGCCCGTCACCACCTAAGAGCACTATCTGCCCGGCCGCCGCGGGTCGACTGGGGCCAGCTCCCGCGTGCAACACCGCCCGCAGACTCCCGAGGCGTAGATCCCTGGCCGTGGACGCCGGCACTGCCCGGTGGTGGGGCGAACCGGTGGGTGGCCCTCTTTCCCTGCCACTGCGAGTCTTTGTGTTCCGCTCCCTGCGTCAAGGTCGGCGCCGGCTTCGCCGTCGCCCGGCCGGCCACGACCAATCTGCGACGCGCTCGCTGCGCTCGCTTATTTCGCCGCAGATTCCCCGCGTCCGTCCGGGTGCCCTCTCTTGACTCCGGTTCGCGGCCCACACGATCGGCAGGTGTCAGGGAAAGGGGGGCCCTGCGCGAACGGCACAGCCGAGGCGGTGGCGCGAAAAACCCGCAGGTGAGAGCACATTAACGCGCCATAGACGTACTATACACGCATGATGCGTGTACACTAGAAGCAGAGCAGGCCACAAGGCCACTCACCCCGAACCCGAAAGGAGCCAGCCATGGCCCGCATCACCTACTCCGTCACCGCGACCGAGCCCTGGGAGGCCGCCGCCACGCTCGCCACAGTCCTCGACCTCTCGGTCAACCCGCTCACCGTTCACGAGGACCGGGTCACCGTCGTCGCCGACGAAGACGACACCGAGATCGTCGGCACCATCCGCCGCGCGATCTACGCCGCCTGACCCACAACCCCGCCCATCGCCGCGAGGCAGACGGACACCACGACCGAAAGGACCACCGCCATGGCCATCACCGTGTACACCAAGCCCCAGTGCGTGCAGTGCGGCGCCACCATCAAGGCGCTCGAGAAGGCCGGCCTGGACTACGAGCTCGTCGACATCACCACCGACACCGAAGCCCGCGACTACGTCATGGCTCTCGGCCACCTCCAGGCCCCCGTAGTCGTCGCCGGCACCGACCACTGGGCCGGATTCCGACCCGACCGCATCAAGGACCTCGGCCGCACCGCCGCCTGAATCACCCGCCAGTAGGGGAGGGGACACACAATGCACACCATGACCGCCGAGGACCCGCAGGCCACCGCCGACCCGGTCGACGTCGACGACCTCGCCGCCGCAGACGCCGCACCCACCGTCCCCGAGCTCGACCCCGAAGCCGCCCTGCTGTGCGCACTCCTGCACACCACCGACACCACCGAAGCTCGCCACATCACCCGCCACCTCGAGGCAAGCGACTTCCTCAACCCCCGATACGGCGACCTGTACAGCGTGATCGCCGACCTCATCGCGGCAAGCGAACCCCACCACGCCCCGCGGGTGCTCGCCGCACTCACCAACGCCGGCCGCATGGCCGGCCACCAAGGACGGCTCCTCGCCGACGCCCTCCAGGTCGTCGCACTACTCGGAACCCCCGCCATCGGAGTGCGCACCCTCGCCGCCGACGTCCTCGACGCCGCCTACCGCCGCCGCTTCGCCCGCACCGCCGCTGAGCTGACCCGTGCCAGCACCGAAGCGCCCACCGACGACCTCTTCGAGATCCTCCTTGACCAAGGCCGCGCCATGCGCCGCGAAACCAAGCGCCGCGCCGACCTCACCGGCGGACCGACCAGTGGGGGAGAGGGGGAGGCATGACGTTCATTGTCGGGACAGGCCCCACCGAGCTGCACGCCCACATCGACCTCGACCACCGCATCACCGCCACCATCCAGCCTGGGACGACTCCGGCCGTCACCGTCCTCGACGTCACCTGCAGCGACGGCCACTGGGCCGTCCTGGCCACCCTCAACACCGACACCACAGACAAGGAGCCCCGGTGACCCCAGACGAAGCCCGATCACTCGGCCGCGCCATCCGCGCAGCACGCATGGAGGCCGGACTCACCCAACTCAAACTGGCAGTGGCCATCGGAGTGAAATCCCCCTGGATCAGCGCCTGGGAACGCGGCCAATCCCAACCCACCGCCTACCGACAGGCCACGCCGCCCGCCGTCATCAGCCAGGACCAGCTCACAGCCATCGCCGACGCCTTGGACTGCACCATCGAAACCATCGCCAACCGAGCCGCACTATCAGCCGCCACCCGAGTCCTCTACGGGCTCGAACCACTCGGCCCCGCCCGCACCCTCGTCGGAGGCCAACGCTTCGACCTCACCGACGCCGAAGCCGACCGCGTCACCGACTTCATCACCGGACTCATCGCCGCAAGGGACCTGCACTAACCGACCCTTGTCGGAGGCGACACCTAGGGTGCGCCACATGGACGAGCTGCTGGGCCCGTTGCGCCGAGCAGCCGAGCAAGCAGGCGAAGATCAGTTCCTCGAACTCCTGCGGTGGCACCTCGTCGTGGCCGGCCTCCCAGATGTCGACCCCACCAAGCAGGGCGCCTACCGAGACGCCATCACCGAACTGGGGGAGGCGCGCACAATCGAGCTACTGCGCGACCTGCGCAGACTCGCCCGCAACCCCCGCCGCTATCGCAACGGCGCCGACGGCAAACCTCGCTACCGCCAGGGCCGAACCGTCAGCAATCACCACCACCGCGAGTAACCGCCTCGATCAGGCCCGCGTCGCGGCGGTCCAAGGTACGCACGTTGTTAACTGCCCGCGAGACAGGACGGGTTCGAAGAGTCGGCGCCACCGCCCGCGACTCGCCGTCCAACAGATCCAGCACGTCTCTGAACTGGCCTTTCTCGAACTTCTTTGGAGTCCACCAGGTATTCCACGAGGCAGGGGTCACAAAGACCGCTATGCGGACGCCGCGGTCTCGAATCGAGCGTTGATAGGCTGCGGACCCTTTTCCTTCGCCCACGATGGCCGTAGGCGCTACGCTCGATTGCCTGGCCCCGGGCCGGACCGCGCGATTGGACCGACCCCCGGACATCAGTGTTCACTTATGCACTTCGGCTGCCGGGTGGGCGGCGTCACGGGTGTCAAAGGTTGACGCTGGGGGCGGTTTATAGCTAAGTTATCGACATTGCTCCCCGTCGTTCTAGGTAACCCTAGGACTGGCGGGGCTTTTTTATTCTCAGGAGGGGTCGTGGGCGAGGCGCTGCGTGCTGCGGTCGTGGTCGACTATCAGAACATCCATCTCACCGCGCACACCCTCTTCGCGGAGCCGGGTGAAGCGAAACACGAGACCCTGATTGATCCGCTCCACTTCGCCAACGCCTTGATCGCCGAGCGAAATCGACGCCAGCGCGAGGGGCACCCTCATGCCGAGCTGCAGCGGGTCCTTGCCTACCGCGGCCAGCCATCGAGCGAGCATGACCCCAGGTCGTACGGTCGAACCGACGCTCAAAGGGCCGCGTGGAGAGCGTCGAACCCTCGAGTGGAGGTTCACTACCGACCACTCCGCTACCTGTTTGAAGCAGGTGGGAACTACAGCACCCGAACTGGCCACGCGCCAAGGGCCATTAAGAAGGTCGAGGAGAAGGGCATCGACGTTTTGTGTGCCCTAGCCGTGGTCGAGCAGTCGCGCGCCGACGATGTCGACCTCGTGATTCTGGCGTCTCACGACACTGACCTTGAGCCGTGTCTTGATGCAGCTCTAGACATCGGAACCGCCCGCATCGAGACCTGTCAGTGGTGGAACCCCTCGGTCAGTCGTACCAAGCAGCTACGGCCTACAAGTGACCGCGGCATCTGGAACACGCGCATGGGCACTTCCGTCTATGAGGCCTCCCGGGACCGTCACATCTACTGACAAGCCAAGATCGGCGGGCCGTTGGCATCACTGCCGCTCTTCCTCAGATGGTCGGAAAGGGATCCGCCGATACAGGGTGGACACGGAAACGCCCGTCTTGTCGGAGATCTCCGCCATCGACAGTTCCTTGACGTCGCGGGGTACACCGCGCTCGACGTCGTCGACGCCGAGCTTTGGTTGGGGGCCGGGGGATGCGACTCGTGCGAGCGCGGCCGCGCGGGCTCGATCGGTGCGTTCGAGCATGTAGACCCGCTCCATCTCGGGGAGCAGGCCGAGCATCGCCACGCTGACCCGGCTCATGGCATCGTCGGCCGCGGTGTCGATGATGAGCGGGTCGTCGAGGGTGCTGATCCCGATGCCGCGCTCGGGGAGCTCGTGGAAGAGGTTGAGCGTCTTCCGCAAGTTCCGTACGAGACGATCGAGTTTGGTCACCACCAGGACGTCGCCGCCGCGCGCGTACGCCAGCAGCTTAGTGAGCCCGGGGCGATCGGTGTTCTTGCCGGACTTCTTGTCGGTCCAGACCTGGTCGATGCCGGTCTGTTGTGGGCGGTCGAGCTGGGCGTCGAGCGAGGGGACGTGCCGCGGGAGTCCGGTGTCGTCGGTGGGCTCTTCGTTCTGTGTTAGCTATGGCCCACCGGGTGCTGCTCAATCCCATTTGCCCCCGCTTTAGACTGGGATAGGTTCGCGCCTACGGGTTGGTCGATTCGTGCCTCGTACGTGCTCGGCGCGCCGACATTGGGCGCCGCGTGACTCAGAACGTCAGTGCTCGAGGGGGTGCGGGCGTTGGTCGAGACTCGCCGTGTCCCCTTTCTAGTTCGACTTTCTTGGAGGGACGCGTCTTGGACGATGTGACTGATCTCGAATCGCTGCCGGTCGAGCAGCTGATCGAAATGATTCGTGAGAAGACCGGCGCGGGCGTGAACCTTTCGTTTCCTGGCAAGGTGCTGGCTCGTCAGCTTGGCCGGCGTGTACGCCCGCGGAACCAGCGGACGATCAAGAGTCATAGCGTCGGCGACGAGCGTGGCCGCTCCCGAAACCTGATCATCGAAGGCGACAATCTGCAAGCGTTGGCGTCGTTGTACCGTGAGCGCGGTCAGATCGATTTGATCCTGACGGATCCGCCTTATAACACGGGCGGCGACTTCCGCTACAACGATAAGTGGGACAAGGATCCCAACGACCCCGACATGGGCGAGTTCGTCGGCAGTGACGATCCTGCGAAGCACACCAAGTGGATGAAGTTCATGTACCCGCGGCTCCAGATGATGCGAGCAATGCTTAAGCCCTCCGGCGTGCTGGCCATCTGTATCGACAGCCGTGAGCTGTTTCACCTCGGCCAGATGCTCGATGAGCTCTTCGGCGAAGAGAACCGGTTAGCGATCATCAACTGGCAGAAGATCACCTCGCCAAAGAACCAGGACCAAGGCGTCTCGACGGCCACCGAGTATGTGCTCGTATATGCCAAGGACGAGGATCGCGTCCGGACGGGCCGTCTGCCGCACTCCGAGAAGAATGCCTCTGGCTATGTCAATCCTGACTCGGATCCGCTGGGAGCCTGGGCTCCTTCAGACTCGACCCTGATGGGAGCCTCTACCCATCCCGGCCAGGTCTACGGCATTCAGAACCCCTTCACGGGCAAGCTGCACTACCCGCAAGAGGGCCGTTGCTGGCGCAATGAGCGCTCCAAGATGAAGTCGGCGGCTGAAGCGTGGGGGGTCGATTATGAGGACCGCGAGGTCGGAGATGGACTCCGGCCTGCGTTATTGATCAGGGGCGCGCTGAACCCCTTGACGGAGGATTATTCAGCGGACCCTGTCGTCCGCGATGCTCAGAAGGTCGCCCTGGAACGGCGCAACGCGGGCTCTTGGCCGCGCTATTTTTGGCGCAACGACCGGTCTCGACGTCCCGGTCACGGGGAGCTCCGCTACAAGACTTATCTTTCCGAGGTCGAGGTCGGTGTTGTGCCGACGACGTACTGGGCGTCGGACGAGGAGTTCGAGATCCACGAGATCGACACGGTCTCCTGGCCCCACCCGCAGTCCGGGACCTCGGAGGTCGGGAAAGCAGAGCTGAACGCCGTCGTCGGGCGTGGGCACGGCTTCGACACGGTGAAGCCGCTGCAGTTGATGAAGAAGATCATCACGCTGTGGTGCCCGCCTGGAGGGATTGTCCTTGACCCATTCGCAGGTTCGGGGACAACTGGCCACGCCGTGCTCGATATGAACAAGACGACGGGTTCGGATCGCCGGTTCATCCTGATTGAGCAAGGCCGCCCTGAGAACGGCGATTCGTACGCGAGGACGTTGACTGTCGATCGGCTGCGTCGAGTCATCGAGGGCGAGTGGTCGAAGGGGACACATGCACCACTAGGTGGTGGCTTCACCTTTAAGAGGCTCGAGAAGAAGGTCGATGCCAAGACGTTGCTGCTTATGGAGCGCGACGAGATGATCGACACCGTCATCGCCTCGCACTCCAGCACCGGCGCTCGTCGACGGGCCGTGCTCATACCCATGGTGAACGGGAATGAGAAGCCGTACGTCTATCTCGTGGCGAAGAACGCCAGCAACGAGGGCATTTTCCTTGTCTGGTCGGGAGCAGGCTCGAACACCGACCTGACGGAGGAAGCCTATGAGGAGATCACCGATGAGGCCGAGGACGCCGGGCTGGCCGATGTCTATCATGTGTACTCGCGCCGCAACCTCATCGTCACCGACGACGTGATCTGGTATCAGATCCCTGACCGCATCCTGTCCGACTTCGGGCTCGACATCCGCACCGAGTCCTTCACAGAGGAGGGGTGACCATGACGATTGAGCTCTTCCAGTTCCAGCAGGACGCGGCCTCCCAGATGGCCGACCGGTTCGTCGAATACGCCAAGGAGCCCATCGTAATGGGCAGGCGGGCGAACGTGCGCGAAGTCCCCTTTTATCAGGCGCTTTCGTCCATCACCGGCTCCGGCAAAACTGCGATCTTGGCGCAGGCGGTTAGCGAGATCGCTGCGCTGTCGGAGATCCCACCCGTGATCTTGTGGCTATCCAAGGGCAAGGTCGTCGTGCAGCAGAGCTACGCGAACCTGGCCGACGGCGGCAAGTACGACCACTTGCTGCCGGACATAACGGTGCGGCTACTTAGCGAGTACGACCCCGAGGACGTAGCCAACTCGAAGGAGGCGTTGCTCTACTTCGCGACGGTCGGCACCTTCAACCAGAGGGACCGAGAGAACAGTAACCTTCGGATCTTCGCATTCGACACCGACGACATTGAGTCGACGCGGTGGGAGGCGCTTAAAGCCCGCGAGGCGGCCAACGGCCAGCGCCGCCCTCTCGTGGTGGTCTACGACGAGGCGCAGAACCTCAGCGACCAGCAGACGACTCTGCTCCTGGAACAGCAGCCGTCGGTGTTCCTCCTCGCCAGCGCGACCTTGAGGTTCCCGGCCCAGTTCGACGCCGAGGTCATCCAGCCGCTGCGGCAGCAGGGCGAGTACAAGGACGAGGACCTGATCACCCCGGTGAAGTCCTCGACCGTCGTCGCGTCGGGCCTGGTCAAGGGGATGGTTTCCCTTGACGGGCTCAACGCGCCCATGGAGGAGACCATCTCCGAGATGCTCTCGGACATGCAGGAGGCGGAAGACGACGCCAAGGCTGAAGGGCTGAACTTCACCCCAAAGGCGATCTACGTCTGCAATACGAACATCCTTGCCCACGACGCCAGCCAGACCGACGATCCAAAGCAGCCGTTCGATCAGCGGCAGGCACCGCCGATCCTCATCTGGCGCTACCTCACCGAGCAGTGCGGCGTCCCCGCCGAGGAGGTCGCGATATACGCGGACCTCAAGACTCACAAGGACTTCCCGCTACCCCCAGACTTCACGCTCTTCAGTGGGGGAGAGCGTGACTACGAGGACTTCGTGTCCGGCGACTACCGGCACATCATCTTCAACAAGACCCTCCAGGAGGGCTGGGACGACCCTAGTGTCTACTTCGCCTACGTCGACCGAACCATGGACTCGTCGGTGCAGATCACTCAGGTGGTCGGGCGCGTACTACGTCAGCCTGGCGCGACGCACTACGCGGCTGATCGTCTGAACACCGCGCACTTCTACGTGCGCGTGGACCGTAACGACTCGTTTGCTCAGGTCGTCGAGGAGGTGCGTCGCGGCCTCGGTGGGGACGCGCCGGAGGTTCGTATATTGATGTCCCCTCCCGGGACAGAGGAGCCCGAGAACCTGACAGTGAAGCAGTCCCGGACGGTTCCTCGCACAGCGATCGACAACGTCCCTACGGTCGCTCCCGTCGAGAAGGTGCTGGCCAAGGTCCACGACTACTCGAACGACGGACTGAACACGCGCGGCAAAGGCCGCCGGCGCACGGTCCAGCAGGCCATCGGCATGGGCGAGACAGTGGATTCGGAGTGGGTCGACTTCGAGCAATCGAACCGCGTCAACGCCCGCTGGGTATTCCGCCGTGAGGTCGCGCGAAGGTATCGGCCCGCTCTGATGGTGATGAACACCGACACGGTGAAGTTCGACGCGTCGGTCGGAGTAGGCAGCAGTGCCTACTCTGCTCTGACTGACAACGCTGCCGAGGCGGTCGACGAGTACTTGCGCCACGCGGAGATCAAGCAGCTCATGCCGAAGCCCTACACAATCGGGAACACCCTGGTGCGCCGCGGTGTCATGGAGAGTTTTGAGAACGCACTGCACGAGGGGTATGACGGTCTCAATGAACTTGAGCGGAGATTCGCACGGGCGCTCGACGAGACGGGGCTGCCATGGGCGCGAAACCGCTCGCAGACCGGGTACAAGATTCCGCTAGTCTCACTCGGGCAGACCGTGTGGTTCTTTCCCGACTTCATCATCTGGGCTGGCGACGCCGTCATCTGCGTTGACACTAAGGGCGAGCACATAGTCGAGAGCGACGCCCGCCGTAAGCTGCTCGCGATCAAGCCGCACGCAAAGGTCCCGACAACCGTCGAGGTCAAGTTCGTGACCGAAGGCACCTGGAAAGTCGATGGCACGCCTGCCGGTAAGGACGGATTCTCGGTGTGGGAGCTTGGCAGCGGGCGCGACCTCAGAGCGCTGCCGCACGAGGATCTTGAGTCGCTGGTGAAAACGTTCATACCGGCCCACAAGTCCAAGGAATGATCGAGCGTCGAACCGCGTCTAGCTAGGCGTTGACGCAAGGGAAGAGCCAAGCTCTTTCCGCCCTTCTTCAAGGCGGGAGGGGCTCGATTTGCTCATCTGTGTACTCGCGGAACCGTAACTCCGTCAGCCCCGCACGGCCACGGCCTTGCGAGCCAGCGATCTCGCTAAGGTTTCGGCCCAGGCGATCGGGCTTGGTCACCACGAGGCAGTCCCCGCCGCGCGCATACTCCAGGAGTTCCTACGCGTACCTGCTGCCGCCCTGCGGGTGGTGTTGCTCCTAGACCATTACGCGTGGCGGGATTGCCGAGTGACCTATGGAGCCGCACCGATAATGCGTAAACGACCAAAAATGTTCAAGGGTTCTAATCCCGTATCCGGCACCAATTGTCCCGAAGGGGTACACCCGTGCGGGACG
>NZ_KB714672.1:0-1557 GCF_000349585.1 Dietzia sp. UCD-THP | reverse complement strand
GGTACACCCGTGCGGGACGATCCGCCGCCGACCATCGCTGCTGTGACTCTCAACTTCATTTGGCGGGTTCTCTCACCTTCGCATGGCGGAACTCTCGGCGATTCGGAGAGCTCCGAGCTTTCGAGGTCTCTCAGGCACTGCACTACCGAGGCCCCGGCAGTACCGTGTATGTGCGAACACGTCAGCTGCTCAGCAACAATGTCTCGCCGATCTCGTCGAGGGCGAGGGTTGTGGCTCCGACGAGGAAGAGCGCGTGATCTTGCTCGCGATCAAAGCCGATCCAGCTCGAGAATCCTCCGGTACGTCCGTTATGCCAGGTGATGGTTTGTCCCTCGATTCGAGAGGTCATCCATCCCGCGCCCACGCGGTCTGCCCCGTCAGTCGAGAAGGCAGCGACTGGGTTAAGAGCGGCGGCGCCCGGTGCGAGACCGGTCAACAGCGCCCGCGCAACTTTCGCCATGCTCTTCACGTCAGTTCGAATACCACCGGCAGGCGCATATTGCAGATCGGTCCATGCCTGCTGCGGCCGCCCGTTTTCGTCTTTGCCCTGTACGGCCTGCTCATCCAGTGCCGCTTGGCCCTCTGCTGGTATGTAGAAGCGTCCCAGCTCGAGGGGTCTCGCAATGCGCTCCCGCAGCAGTTCGGCATAGTCCATTCCGGCAGCGGCAGCGAGCGCGTGGCCGAGGGCCGCAAACCCCAGATTTGAGTAAGCAGGCTCCTTCGCTCCGATCGGCACACGGCGCAGATCTTCAACAAGGTGGACGAGGGTCCTCCCGTCGAAGGGATTCCTTGCCTGGATCGTCCTGATGATGATGCGAGCTATATCTGTCATCCCCATCGGTTGTGCTGGCAGGCCTGACCTGTGCTGGGACAACTCTTCTAACGTGATGCCTGCCGCGCCGAAGCCCTGCAGCTCGAACAGTTCACCGAGCGTCGTTGTCGGAAGAACCTCTTCGCGTTCGATGGCATCGAGATAGAGCATCCCCGTGATGCCCTTATTGATTGATCCAATTTCAAATGTCGCGGCCAGCGGGGCGCCGACGGTCGCGATTCGAGAACCGCTCCGTGTCACCGAAGCGATCCCCAGGGCGTGGACGCCTCTGGTGGGCAGAAGCTTCAGCACTTGTGCGGCGAGGGCGTCGTCACCATAAACATCTGAAGCGCCGAGGAAGTGCTCAAGCTCGCCGGGGGGCCGTCGGCACCGCGCCGCAAGCGCGATTCCCGCAAGTCCTGCCACGCACAGCAGAGCCGCGCGAACGGTCGTCGTTGAAACTGGCACCACTACCCCGGATCTGAGCACTACACAGGCCGCTGTCGAAGCAGAAGATTACTTGAGGAGTTCCACACTAGAAGAAGTCGGCGACTGTTCGCCAAACGATCGTTTTTGATACAAACGGGTCGAAGCTGGCCGATTTTGGATACGCCGAGGTGGGCGGAAGCCTGTTCTGTAGCGGAACCCAGTCCCGGAATCTGTGTTTCTGATCTACCCACCAGCGACGGGTATTGCTACATTTATCGGTATGGGCCACGCTTTCGGTGTGACTTTCGCTGTTAAAT
>NZ_AOSR01000113.1:0-3258 GCF_000349585.1 Dietzia sp. UCD-THP | reverse complement strand
GGGTGGCGGGGCGACGGTGACAAGGCAGAAATGGCTGCCCGCGGGAAATTTCGCGGGCAGCCACTATCTTTTCGCGCGGTTGCCTAGAAGGCACCCACAGCGGTGGACGGGGCGTCTTCGAGGACGGTGACCCTTCCGGTGGTGCCGTCGACCTCGATGAGGGCACCGTCGGCGATCCTCTTGGTCGCTCCTGTGGCCGATACGACACACGGGATGCCCAGTTCGCGGCTGACGATCGCGGCATGGGAGAAGGGCGCACCGACATCGACGATGACGCCGGCGGCTGCCACGAACAGTGGCGTCCAGGACGGGTCGGTGATCGGGGCCACGAGGATGTCGCCGGGCTCAAGGGCGCTCGGATCATCGGGGGAGAGCAGCACTCGCGCCCGACCCCGGGCGACCCCGTTACAACCGGCCACGCCGGCGATCTCGCCCCCCGCAGGAAGGGAAGGGACAGGGCCGCTGTCGACCCGCTCCCAGGTGGACAGGTCCGGAGCCTCGCCTGCCACGACGAATGGCGGGATGTAGTTGAACAGGTCCAGGTAGCTGGCCTCCCGCTCGGCGAGGATCTCGGTGAAGGAGGCCGGGTCGGCGAGGTAGTCGTCGAGCTCCGAGGCGAACAGCATGAAGATCTGGTCGACGTTCTTGAGGTGGCCGGCCGCTGCCCCCCGACGGCCCAGTTCAAGAGCGGGAAGGCGGATCTCGTGGATCACCATCGCGGCTGTAGTGCGCGCGCGCTCGCGCCCACGCATCCACAGAGCCGAACCGTTAAGGGTGGCCTCGAACTGGGCTAGTGCTTCGGGGTCGCTCTCGAGGGCCGCGCGAATACCCGCGACCGCCTCCTCCCGCTCCTTTGCGCGCTGAGCGTTCTTCGCCTGGGGGCTCTCTGAGTCGACCACGCTCCGCATGCTGTTGATGGTTCCGAGAGCGACTTCCGGGGTGAGCGACCAGGTCTTCGCGCGGATCTCCCACTCGGCAGACCCACGGAAATCCCACTCGTCGAGGAACGCATCGAGATTGGCGGAGAACGCCGCCACGGTGGGGTCGGGGCTGGCGGCCAACCGCTCACGCAGCCCGGTCACACCTTCGTCGAACATCGCAGCGATCTGCGGCGCCTGAGCCTGGCGGCTGAGCTCCCACATCTTGTTCGAGGGAATGGCGGAGTCCACATCGCCGAGGCCCCCGACCAGGACCAGCGACAGTTCGGGCTTGCCGACCGCCTCCGCGAACTGGGCGACGGCACCCAGCCCGACGCCGCACTTCAAGCTGGCCTCGATGTGACGCTGGAAAAGTGGGCGCAGGATGTAATCGAAGGACGTGATCCGATCCCGCAGCTCCTGATCGGTCATGGACGAGATGTCCGGGCGATTCCGGCGGATCTCGAGCACTTCCTGGCGGTCCTTGTCGTACAGCGGAAGCCCGGTCGCGCCGAGCACCTCCTCGGCCAGCCACTGCCCGGCCTTCTCCTCGAACACCGGATCCTCGTCGAAGTCCCGGCGTTCGCTCTCATAACTCGGGATTCCGGGCATGTCGCCGAAGTACTGCAGGTCGACGGCCTCAGGCGACATCCCCGGTACGCGTGCGCCGAAGAGGCGCATCAAGGACATATTGATGTACAGGTAGCTGCCGAACGCAGGCAGGACGGTGATCGGCACCTGGGACTTGTCGTAGAAACTGTCGTCCCACACCTTGCACGCCACAAACGCATCCCGCCAACCGGGCTCAAGGTTGTGCTGGAAGCCGGCTGAGGCATTGAGGGGGCTGATCGGGTTGGGGAAGATCTCCCCGACGTTCGCGCGCGAGTACAGCGGGAACACTGGGGACACCGCGTTGTTGATAGGCCACTCGGACATGGGACTCCTTGCAAGGTCGATGCCGTCATTGGAAGTGACGGATAGTTCACATCATCATGTGACTGGTATCACTTGTCAAGGCTCCAAGTTTCGAGGTTTTGCAGACCGGTCGCACCGTTCCCGGCAGGTCAAGCCTCAGCGGATAGACAATACAGTGACCGCTGGGTCACAATTAGCCCTTGCTGAAGTCTCGATCGGCGAAACTCGACCAAGCCCGAGGAGGGCACAGTGCGCATACTGGTGACAAACGACGACGGGATCGACGGTCCTGGCCTGGTCCCGCTGACCCGGGCGCTGCTGGCCGAAGGGCACCAGGTGGATGTGGCCGTGCCCGCAACCGACCGCAGCGGCACCGGCTCGGGGATCGGCTCGATCGAGCACGGCACAGAGGTCGCATACGCGGAGCGGGAGCTGCCGAGACTGCCAGGCGTGCCGATCAGGGTCTTCGACGCCCCGCCGGCGTTCGGCGTTCTGGCCAGTTGCACGGGGATCCTGGGACCCCGGCCGGAGCTGGTCGTCAGCGGGATCAACGACGGCTTCAACACTGGCAGATTCTTGCTGGCCTCCAGCACGGTCGGCGCCGCCCTCGCCGCAGGATCTCTCGGTGTCAGAGCGGTGGCCATCAGTGCCGGCTTCGCCCCAGAGCACCGCTTCGACACCGCGGCCCGGGTAGCGGTGGAGACGGTCCACTGGATGATCGACCACAGTCCCGCCCGGACGGTTCTCAACGTGAACGTGCCGAACCTCGGGGTCGAGGACCTCAAGGGAGTGCGGCTGGCAGGGTTGGCTCCCCGTGGCCTCATGGGCCTGCGCATCCAGCGGAAGGACTCTAGCCTCCGCCTCGAGCGGTACGAGAACACCAAGGGGCTCGGCGTAGGCACCGACGCCGCGCTGGTCGAAGAAGGGTACGTGTCGATCAGCGTCCTGCCGAGCATTGCTGATGCCGGCCGTATGCACGATCAGACCGTCGACCCGTCCACGGCGGTCGAGCAGGCGCTCAGGGCGTACCCGCTCGACCCCGCCGTCGCCTACTGACCGGCGTACCGGTCCTGCAGCGATCGCTTGTTGAGTTTGCCGGTGGGCAGCCGGGGTAGATCGTCGACGAACTCGAACCGGCGAGGCGCCTTGAACCGGGCGAGGTGCGTGCGGCAGTGCTCTGCCAGTTCGGTCGCGAGATCGGGCCCGGCGGAGACGCTGGGGGCTGGCTCGACCACGGCCACGACCTCCTCGCCGAAATCCGGGTGAGGGACACCGAATACCGCGGAGTCCGCGACGGAGGGGTGACCGGACAGGACCTCTTCGATCTCCTCGGGATGGATGTTCACCCCGCCCGAGATGATCATGAACGACGCGCGGCCACTGAGGTAGAGATAGCCGTCCTCGTCCAGTCGACCCAGATCGCCCA
>NZ_AOSR01000112.1:0-1413 GCF_000349585.1 Dietzia sp. UCD-THP | reverse complement strand
TGTTAGGGACGTGCTTCGGAAAGCAGAGTTCTGATGATCGGGTAGCGCGAGTATGAGCATCGGATAGCGGTGCCGGTCATCGTGTGCTCGTGTCGGTTCTACGCGTGGCAACCAGGCTGCGCGTGATTCCGAACAGGAGGCACGGGTGACTGATTACCGATTGGTG
Organism: Dietzia sp. UCD-THP; assembly: GCF_000349585.1. Classification (NCBI taxonomy): domain Bacteria; kingdom Bacillati; phylum Actinomycetota; class Actinomycetes; order Mycobacteriales; family Dietziaceae; genus Dietzia; species Dietzia sp. UCD-THP. The sequence goes on along the minus strand of NZ_AOSR01000112.1, from coordinate 1,247 downwards.
ATGTCGCTACTGCTGCAGGACAGGTCCTACCGGGACATCGAGGCGATCGCGGGTTGCTCGCACCGCACGGTCGCGAAGGCGAGGAAGGTGTGCCGCGAGCACGGGCTGACCGCCGTCGATCAGGTCGAGGCGCTCAGCGGCGAGGAGATTGACGCCTTGTTCACCGATGGGCGCAAGACGCCGTCGGCGGAGTTCGTGGCCTTCGACGTGGCGGCGACCGTGAAGAAGCGCACGGGCAAGAACAAGCTGCCGCTGCGGGTGCTGTGGGCCAACTACCTCGACAGCGAGGGATCGCCGGGGCAGCGGCACTACAGTTATCAGCGGTTCTGCCAGATCGTCGGCGAGTACGTCGAGGTCAACGAGCTGACGATGCGGATCGCGCACGTGCCCGGGCACACGATGCAGGTCGACTGGGCGGGCACGAAGATGGCGATCTTCGATCCCGTCCTCGGCACCAAGACCACGGTCTCGGTGTTCGTGGCGTCGCTGCCGTACTCGGGGTTGGTCTTCGCCTGCGGCTGCCTGGACGAGAAGATGCCGAACTGGCTCGACGCGCACCTGCAGGCCTTCGAGTACTTCGGCGGCGCGGCGCAGGTGATCGTCCCGGACAACGCCTCGACGGCATCGAACCAGATCGCCCGCGGCGATCGGGCCCGCGAGGTCAACCGTGAATACCGTGACTTCCTCGAGTACCACCACACCGCCGCGGTGCCCACTCGGCCGGTGCGCCCGACGGACAAGGGCAATGTCGAGGCCGGGGTGAAGGTGGTGACGAACTGGGTGATCGGACGGCTGGCCGATCGGCGTTTCGCGAGCCTGGACGATCTGAATGAGGCGATCGCCGCCGAGGTGGAGGCGATCAACGACCGGATCCCGTTCCGCGGCCAGAAGACCAGCCGCCGCGAGCTGTTCACCGAGCACGAGCAGTCGGAGCTGATCGCTCTGCCCGAGGTCCGCTGGCAGCCGGTCATCTGGAAGAAGTCCAAGGTCAACCGGGACTATCACGTGGAGATCGCCACGGTGAAGTACTCGGTGCCCTACACCTTCGCCGGCCAGCACGTCGACGTGAAGATCACCGGCCCCACACTGGTGATCATGGCTGGCGGTGAGGTCATCGCCTCCCACGCCGTCTCCGGTAGGCGACATTCCTTCGTGACCGACCCTGACCATGTTCCCGCTCAGCATCTGCAGACCTCGGACCTATGGTCGCGGGCGTACTTCGTGCGCCAGGCCCACAAGATCGGGCC
>NZ_KB714671.1:7733-8304 GCF_000349585.1 Dietzia sp. UCD-THP | reverse complement strand
GCCCGCGCCGCCGCCGCTCTCACCCGCGCCAGCGCAGAAGCGCCCACCGACGCACTGTTCGAGCTGCTGCTCGAAGAAGGACGCGCGATGCGGCGCCAAACCAGACGACGCGCGGCGCTCGACACCAGGCCGACGGGCACTTCGTGAGTGCTGGACGATGCAGTGCCCACCTGATTTCAAGGAGAACGATGGACTACCAGCGGCTAGGTTCCGAAGAGAGCTTCGATCGCTCGACCGCGGCCGGTCATTTCGAGACCGCACTTCAAGCGCTGGTCTATGACGGGCTCGCGGGCTGTGACTCCGACGACGCGGACATAGAACAGGGCAGTTACCGCATCCATTTCGGAGACGGCACGACCGCCCAGTTCCAGTTCGACTTCACCGCTCAGAACGGGGTGGACGTGCATGCTGTGTCCTGCGAATGGGTGCGGTGGCGAGGAGAGCTGGCCGCCGCCGGTCGAATCCTCGACCGCGGCGCTGGGACGTGGCGGGAGGCGGTCACGTGGTTGCAGAAGGCCGCTCATATTGACGGCCGCAGCTGACAGCGGCGACATAGCCCTCGATCTGTGAT
>NZ_KB714671.1:1589-7603 GCF_000349585.1 Dietzia sp. UCD-THP | reverse complement strand
GCCCTCGATCTGTGATCGTCTGGCGGCCCCACGTGCGCTGGACCGCTCCGCGTCTACCCGGCGCCGCCCGCCGTGGGTGACAGGGTGGGTTTCCAATCCATGACCGCTCCGCACGCCAAGCACTCGTACGTCCGAGACCCTGAACCCACTTGCCCTACTGGGGGCGGCCGCCAACCCACCAGCACCCTGTCTGGCCCGAAGGGGTGACCGTTGGGGCAGTAGTCGGGGCGGTCCTCAGCGACGCTCATAACTCGCGACCGTAGTCGCACGGCCCACCGAGAGGCATTGGCCGGTTAATGTGGCGGAGCCGGCACTGTCCGTGCGGCGGCCCTAGACACGAAAGAGGCGACCGTGGAACTCGTACTGCTCATCATCGGAGGCGGCCTCATCGGTGGCTCTGTCGCGCTAGGTGCTGGTGCCGGTGCCGCCGACCAGTTCCTGCATCAAATGCCCGCCCCGGAGCTCGCCCAAGTCAAGGCATGGCTTCACTCCATCGGCGCCGGGGCGCTGGCCGACAGGTACTGACCGGCACACCACCTAACGCACGCGGGCGCTGACCCTCACGGGGTGCAGCGCCCGTTTAGTTTCTTCACCCCCACTGTGGCTGCCCAGATGCCTCGCACCTAGTGCGCTACCGTAGTTCCATGAATGACCTCGACAGGTTAATAACCCTTGCTGCCGAGTGCCATCGCGCGCGAACACGGATGCTCGACGCTACAGCTGCGCGCGAATCGCTCATCGTTGGTGCCCGCGCGGCCGATACGTCGGTGAGTGAGATAGCCAAGGCGGCGGAGCTGACCACCGGCCGCGTCTACAACCTCTTACGTCAATCCACAGCAGACGCGGCTGATGAGCCTGATCGCGGCTATCTCGATGTGATCCACTCTATGACGCGGTACATGCACGAAGAGCAAGCGGCGGCCAACGCGCTTGCGCGAGAGCGGAACGAAGTTGCCCGCCGGTTGGTCGACGCCGGGGCTACCGCCCGATTCCTGGCGGGCGTGCTAGGCGAGAACGTGGACACACTAAGGAACTGGCTGTATCCGTGATAACATCGCGGCAGGTCTTAATCTGTACCTCTTGCGATACTTCGGAGCGTAACAATAGCTATGGCCAACGAGAACGAGACTGACCCGAGCGGCGAGACGCCAATACAGGTCTGGACCGACTGGCTTGACCGCTGGAGCGCCCAACGGCCCACCGTTCACGGCGCCGACGAGAACGGTGAGGTGGCCGACCCAGCACGACGGCGGGTACCAGCGTTTACGGTCGCGATGATCGCGGCCGGCGTCATCGTCGTTGCAGTGATGGTCATCGCCGTCTCGCAGCTCAGGACTACCGACGAGCCCGACCCGTTCACCGCGGCGGTTCCGGCCTCGACCCCGCCGACCGTCGAGACAGGCACGACCGCGCCCACCAGCACGGCTAACCGACCGTCTACGCCGCAATGCGACGAGGCCGACACAGGCGACACGCTGACCACAAGCAAGGGCGGCGAGGTCACCAGCCCACAGACGCTCGTGGCCGAGTTCCAACACCGCTACTTCGACCTCCGGGACGGCGCCGCCGTTGCGGAACTGTGGGACGACGGCTACGAGGCCGAGGGGTTCCAAGCCACGATTGACGACTCTCTCGCGGAGCTGCAAGGCCGCGCGGCATGGTGCGTGACCGTGGCGCCGGCAGAAAGCGGCTGGTGGGCCACCGAGGTCTCGTGGTGGCAGCAGGGAGACCAGAAGGTCCGAGAGACCTGGTATGGAACGTACAAGATCGAGCGTCGCGGAAGCGGTTTCATCTTCACCGATGCGGCCACCGAGTAGGAGCAGGAGAACACCATGAGACGAGTACGAGCGGCCGTCGCAATCGCGGCGGCCGTCGCGGTCCCTCTGGGGGTTGCTGCGCCGGCAGTGGCCCAGGAGACCACGACGACCACCAGGACCACGGATCAAGCGGCCGCGGCGGCGGAAATGGCCGATGCAGTCGAGGCGGAGTGCGCCGCCGTAACCGCCATAATCCCAGTGCCGTCCAGTCACGATGCCAACGCCCCGACCGGCAACGGTTCCGGCATCTTCACTGATGTAGTGAATCCTGTAGCGGGCGACAGTGAGGCCGCTTTCGAGCCGATCTTCATCCCGTACCAGGCTCGAGGCCACGGCGACGACCCAGCGGCAGCCTATTCCCAGACCCTCACCGACGGATACGCCCGGCTGACCCAGGTGAGCCACCGTGTCATCTCGCAGTGCCCCGACACGAAGCTGGCCCTGTTGGGACAGGGGCAGGGGGGACACCTGGTGTCGGTATTTGCCTCCGAAATCGGCAAGGGAAACGCCGTGATTTCCGACGAATCGGTCGCATTTGCCGCCACCATCAGTGATCCAACCCGTGCGGCTGGTCAGACCCTGTTTCCCGGCGTGCCCGGACAATCGGCCCCCGTGTCATGGACCGGGACGGCCCCCAGTAGCCGAGTCGGCAAGACCAGTAGTGCGCCGCTGTTCAACAGAACGTCGTCAACCTCCCAGGCGGGAGGGACGAGCAGCCGTCCGCCGCGTGCGTCCCAGCGGCAGATGAAGATCCCCGCTCAGGAGACCAGCGTCAAGCTGTACGCCGACCTGGCCACGGTCCCCAAGGGATCGGGCTTGAACCACGAGGCGCAGCAGATAGAGGATTTCGGCAGCCTGACCGGCCGTGTCGCGCAGATTTGCGTCACCGGGGACCTGTCGTGCTCTGCGCCTGAAAATGCGGCCCTGGGCCGTGCTGCTCTGGCGATCATGGACCACGCCGGAACCGACTTCAGCGGAGACCCGCTCGCGGCCGCTAACGCCGTCTCGCAGTCGCTCACCGCCACCGCAGCCAGCGGCGTCGCCCGCCACGCGGCCGAGGGCTGGCAGGGTGACACAATCGACGCGCTCGCCCCGACGGGTGAGTTTTCCGTGTCCGAGCGGATTGAACAGGCGGCAACGCCACGTATCCGCACCGGCCCGCAGGCTGGAGCAGACGAGACGAGCACAGTCGAGGACTCAGTGGCGGCCCTCAACAGGGCAGGGTCCATCGGCATCAATGCCGCGACCACTGTCGCCGGCGATGTGCTCGATGAGGCGACCATCGGCGCACTGCTGGAGGCAGGAATCACCGGCGGAGCCACCTCGCCAGAGCTGACCGCGACCCTTGGCGCCCGCGCCGGAGCGTCTGCCCTAAAGCTCATCAAGCCCCGCTCCCTTGGACCCCGACTGGTGAGCGTGTTCGAGGCACTGACCAGCAACATCACTGATAATGCCGAGCTTCCTGAACTGATCGCGGCGGCCCGCACCTGGGACCGCCTGGCCACCGCTGACGGCTACCGAGCAGTACCCATCGCCGCCAGCGGCGAATCCGCCACCGAGGTACTGGCCGACTGGCTCGCCGCCGCCGTCCGGGACAACACCCCGACAGGCGAGGAGAGCGCCGACGCTCAAAGCAGCGAAACGTCCGCGACTAGCTCGCGGACTAGTGCGACTGCGGAGCCCACCCCGGCCCGGACCCCGAAGCCGCTCACCCAGGCCGTATCTGCCGCTCCGAGTCCGAGAGGCACGTACCTCAGGGATGAGAGTGAGGCGGTTATTCCAGCAGGGCCGACGCCCAAGGTTGACGCCTACGAGCTGACCACCGTTGCCAACGAGACCGGCGCGTACGGCGGCGCTCCCATATCGGTGGCGGATGCCAGCTCGCGACTGGTGTCGAGGAACTCCGACTACACAGCCGCGCAGCAACTCGCCTTCCTTGCTGATCCCGCATACCCGGTCGACTCTCCACTGGCAGGAGTGACCCAAGCGGGAGCGCACGTGGCGATCACGAACGGGAGGAGCTGATGACGCACCTGGTCAACGTGGTTGGCGCCGCGGGCGGCGCCGGAGTCACCACATTCACGACACTGTTCGGGCCTGCGGCCCGCGAGCTGCCGGCGGCCGCTCTTTCGTCGCCGCCACCGCCCAAGGCATCGCCGTGGACAGTCATCCTGGCGACAGAAGGGGTCGAACAGGCGTCGGCGGCCGTTGCGCTGCGCGAGACCGCCATTGCGCACGGATGGAGGGTTGCAGCGCTGGCCACACGAGGGCCAGAACGCGCGCGGCCGCGTCCCGTCACCGCACGTTTCATACCGATCATGGACGACGACCGGGATGCCACCCTGCGGCGCGTTCCCCACTGGCCGGCGGCGACCCGCCGCCCCCTCGCTGAGCTGCCGCAGTGGGACTTTCAGCGGGCCGGCGGACGCGGCCGTCGAGGGCAGGGGCTACCCAAGCCGTTCGTTGCGCTGTTCACCGCGATTGTGGACGACATTGCCCGCGACCACGAACAGGAGGCCGACATCGACAGCCAGGCCGAGAGTATTTCACCTAGTACTTCTTTGTAGTATCCTGTACACATCTCTTCTACGAATTACGGAGACCACCCAATGCTAAGTACCATCCTCGCTCAGGTCGAGCAGCCGTCACCCGATGCAGGGCCATTTGCCGAGGTAGGAGCGCGAATCCTCGGCGTCCTGGCGTGGGCCGTGCCGACGATCTCGGTTGGATTGCTCATCGTCTGTGGTGCATGGCTTGCATGGGCATATACAGACCCGTCCCAGGACGAATCCAATCCCAAGAAGACATTGGCATGGGTGGTCGTCGGCGGCATCATCGCCTCCGCCGCCGCGACCATCGTCAACTGGACCTGGGGCGGATAGCTCATGGAGGCCGTGTTCGATGAGCTGAACGTGCTGCTCGCCTGGGTTTCCTGGGTCAGCCTCGGAATGTGTGTCGCCGGCATCTTTCTCATCTGGATCATGTGGCGCTCGGACGTCACGATCACTGACTCGACCTGGCGCGTGCTCGTGATCGTCGGGGCCGTCGCCGTCGCCGCCAACGCAGTAAGGATCGCGCAATGGATCGTCGTCTAAGGGGTGGTCGAGTAGCCGCCGCAGTGATGGCAGTGGCACTGGCCGCCGCGTGCGGTGGCCCTAACGCCGACAGGGACCAGGGCGCGGCAGAGGACCGAACGGTGACATGGAGCAACAGCGGGGGGTTCTCGGTGCCGTCCGCCGATGCCGGCCCAACTGACACCGACGGGGCAGCCCCGGCAGGCTTCGATCAGTCGGGGTTCGGTGCCGCACTTGCGGCGGCGCACTACTCCGTGGCGCTCGACACGGCCAGTGACAAGGACTTCGGGGCAGTGCTCAACGCGGTCACCGTGGACGACGAAGGGCGGCGACTATGGGCGGCGGCCCGTGCCGGTCTGAAAATCGGTCCACCGAAAACCGACCGGGTTCCCACTTTGGAGGCGTGGTCCTCAACCCCGGAGGACCCGATTCAACAGACCCAAGTTCACCTGTACTGGCGACAGTACGACGGGTCCATGACTGAACAACGACGGCAGATGATGTGGAACGGCGAGGACTGGCGACTACAGCTCCCGCACAGTCCGCAGAGCCCGGAGCTACGGGCCGTCCAGGCGCCACCCGAGCAGGCGACGCCGTTCGATCCGCCTGCCTGACCAGGCCGACTAAGGAGAGTTGACAATGAACCGTCACGCGACCCGAGGCGCCGCTGTTGCTGCGAGCGCCGTCCTGATCCTGGCGGGGTGTGCGAACAACGACGACCAGGACGAGGGCGCCGGCCCCCAAGAGCCAGTCGCGACGCCCATCACCGAGACTGCGTGGTTCAGCGAACGGTTCACTTCCGCACCTGTGTTTGTTGACGCTGCCACGACTAACCCGCAGACCTTCCGCCCGGACAACAACCAGGGTGAGCCCCTGCCCGAGGACGCACCGGAGGGGTCGATCCTGTGGCAGTCACCGGCCTGTGTCACGGTGCCGTTCACCTCAGACGGACCGACCGAAGCGGTGCTGGATACCGAGGGGGTCCTCCAACTGTCCGGGTACGAGCGCACCGAACTAGGCGCCGCGGCCGCAGGTCTCGGCCTGCTGTCCGTGTCGAGCGCATCCGCCGATCAGGACGTGGCTACCTCTATTGCCACCGGCCTGCCGCTAGCTGAGGCGCAGC
>NZ_KB714671.1:0-1505 GCF_000349585.1 Dietzia sp. UCD-THP | reverse complement strand
GGCGCAGCGACTCGTGGCGACCTCACCCGCATTTGGATCGGATGCCGTCAGGGTGCGAGCGCCGGGGGAGCCATGCCGGAACACGGACCACCGGCCGACTGCATACCGGGTCGCTGACATGACCGATTCGTACGCGGTCGTGGACGTGTTCAGCCCTGTGAGCAACAATCCCGGCGAAGGCGTGACTATCCGCCTATCGGTGGAGTGGACAGGCGAGGATTGGCGGCTGTCACCGTCCTCGTTCGACAGTCTCGCGGAGAGCTACGAGCAGGACGATCCGAAGCAGAAAACGACCGTAGACTTGGCGGAGTTCACCCAATGGTGAGACACCGCCGTCTGGCCGTTCGGCTCGCACTCGGCTCCGTCGGACTCGCCCCGCTGGCGATGATCGTCGGAGCCGCACCGGTTCTGGCGCAAACGCCAACAACCGGGGTCGAGGACCCGTCCGCAGACGAGCCGGGGGCAAACCCGGAGGACGGCGGCGGTGGATTCTTCGACGGTGGCCTGCTCGGCGGCGACTGCCCGATAACCGACGTGTCGTGCAAGACCGAGAATGTCGTGACGGACATTGCCGACAGCACTCTCGGCAAGCTGATTGACCTCATCATGACGCTTGCGGCGCAGCTCTTCGCGTACCTGATGGATTTCTTCCAGAACGATCCGGTGTCTGACCCCGACGCGATTTCCGCGTCTATCGACTGGGCCACCGGAATGACCACCGATCTAGTGGTTTACGCAGTGGCGTTCTCACTCGTCATCGGCGCAGGTCGGATTGCCGTAGCTCGCGCAGACCAGCAAATACAGACAGGCAGTGCCACCGCGAGTGCGACGGTCAAGGCCGCCGCGGCCGCAGCCGCGGCAGGCCCGGTCCTCATGGTCCTCATTGCTGCCACCGACGCGTTGGCCGACTTCTTTTTCGAGCAGGCCGGCGACATTAACACCGCGAAAGAGCGGATTCAGACGATGCTCGTTACTGGTGAGTCTGAGCTGAACGTCGAACGGCTTCTGTTGCTCATCATCTCGGCAATGGCGATTTTCGCCTTCCTCGACCTAATGATGCAGCTGTTCATGCGACAGTTCCTCTTCATCGCGGCGGCGGTGTTCCTGCCGATTGCCGGTGCGGCCAGCGCAGGGGAGCAGGGGCGGGCAATCTGGTCGGCACTACTGCGACTGCTGACCGGTCTACTGCTGTTCAAGCCCATCTGCGCACTGCTGTTCGCAATCGGCATCCAGTACGCCAACGACCAGCCGGCCGACACCGGCAACGACTTCATCACCATCCTGCTCTTCATTTCGCCAGTGCTAGCCATGCCAATCCTGTTGCAGCTCGTCGGCGGGGCCGGCGGTTCCGCCGGCGGCGGAATGATGGCAATGGGCGGCACCGTCGGTCTCGCCAAAGCTGCCGGCGGCATGGGCCGTCAGGCCGTGTCGGCAGGCCGTGGGGTCGGAGCTGGAGTCGGCGCGCTCGGGGTAGGGCGTGGTGGCGCTGGCGGCGGCGCTGGAGG
>NZ_AOSR01000108.1:0-6127 GCF_000349585.1 Dietzia sp. UCD-THP | reverse complement strand
ATGACCACGGCGGCAGCTGCCTGGAGGTCGGCATCACCCCACCAGCGGATCTCCTCGCGTGCTGCGTCGAGGGTGCGGCGGTCTGACTCGGGGATCTCAGGGCGGAATGCTCGCGCACGCCGAGCGATCGAAGCCCAGTGCTGCCGACAGGCGGACCAGTCAGAAGTCCGGTCGTCCCGGCGGGACACCTCGTCACGTTGACGAAACTTCCCGAAAGCAGCAGTGCGCTGGTACCACCACAGCGCGGCGGTCGCCGAGCGGATGCCGTGACGCCAAAGAACCCACGCGGCGTCCGTGGCGGCCGCGGACCGGTCGCGGCGGGTGCCGTCGTTGAGGATCGCCCAATCCTCGGGCGTGAACTGTGCGCGCCGGCGCCACGCTCGAGGTGCTTCGGTCACCAGGCGCGTGCCGTCGTCAACCGGCAACGGCAGGGGAATGGCTGAGGGAGCCGGCTGTCGACGACGCAGCCGCTGTGGCGCGGATCCCCGCGCGTCGCGAGGAAGCGATGCCTGGACAGCTCGGATTACCGTGCGAACGTCAGTCGCTTTCCCGGTCTCGAGGTCGACGAGCTGCGCGGGACGCCCCTCGGGTTTGAGGCTTACGCTGCCCGGCAGTCGAATGGCCTTGCCCTCACGGTGGTCGATCGCCGCGGCCGGCAGCCGATGGTGCTCACGGATGAGAGCGACACGTCGCAAGAGCTCGTCGCGGCCGTGCCTGGTCGCCGGAATACACCAGAGGTGAAGACAGTCGTCGCGCCCGGAGGCGACCGCGGCGACGACCACGGTCGCAGTATCCGCAGCCGCCTGACGAATCTCGGGGACTACCAGTTCGGCGCACTCGTCGATGTCGAGGGCGACCAGCTCTGGACGTGGCTGGGCGACGATGGCCCATGTTGCGGCTTCAGTGCCGAGGCGAGCGCGGCGCACGAGCTGGTCGGCGTTGCCGCTACCGACCTGGATCGCTTGGTTGTCGCCCTGGGTCGGAGCGAGAGCCCATGCGCGGACGGTTGAGTCCGCCAGGAGAGCTGCGAGCTCCGCGAGGGCCGCAGTATCGACGACGGTAATGGTGGTTGGAGGGTCTGGCTCAGTCGAGACGAGTTCCGGCGCGGCGGTGCTGGACACGTCCACAGGGGGTGAGCTACCCTCAGAACAGCTTCGCAAGCAGTTCTGCCTTTCAGGTGGGGCACCAAAAACCGGTTCGAGCTGGTAACTCTTTCCGGTCACACTCTCAAGATCGCCCTTCGGTTGCCTCCGGGGGGCGATCGCTTTTGTGTGGGTGCGCTATGCAGTTGATCGTGTGCGCGTGTTCTATGCGCTAAGCGATGTCTGCGAGCGGCGGCTCCTCTAATTGGTGGCGTGGGAACAGGGCATCAGCGGGGGTCTCTCGGATCTCGTCAGTCCGGCCGACGTGAGCGGCCAGGACATCTGCGACGTACTGGGATACCGATGTGCCAGCGTCGGCAGCCCGACGCTGAACCTCATCGTGGACGTCGCGCGCGAGACGCGTACCGACGAGTCGTCGATCACCCTTGTGTGGCTGTGCCATGACCGCATTCCTACCGGTATCTGTAACTGTTATGGCGGACGACACGCCGCTGATGGCCATGGCGACACTATAAACCGGTGTCGGCGTTTCTCGCATACCCTGCTTGGGTGCGAATCTTCATTGACACTGACTGCGGCGTTGACGACGCTCTGGCCCTGGCCGTGCTGGTGAGCCGTCCCGAGGTCGAGATCATCGGCGTGACCACGACTTCGGGGAACACCTCAGCCGTGCAAGCGGCGAAGAATGTTGCCGACGTGCTCGCGGTGATGCGACACCATATACCGGTGATTGCCGGTCCTGTGCCGGGTCCCACCTTCACGCCCCGCCTGGTGCACGGCCCTGATGGGCTGGGCGGCCACGGTTCGAGGCCGGATCGACCGGGCGATCCGCACGCCGCGTCCAAGGCGATCCTCGAGTTCTGCGAATCGGCGGGGTCGGAGGATGTCCTGCTCTGTCTAGGTCCGATGACCAATCTAGCTGCGGCAAAGCCGCAATCGAGCCCGCGCATTGTTGCTGTCGGTGGCGCCGGCATCGTCGGAGAGTCGGACCCGGGACGAGATCCCAACTCGGAGGTAGACATTGCCGCGAGTACATGGGTCGTCGAGAATCTCGGCGTAGATTGGGTGACGATCAACGCTGGGGAGCACATATGGCTCAGAGAGTCGGAGTTCGGTTCGACCACGGCCAGCGGGCGCTTTCAGCGGTCGATTCACGAGGCCTACGGGTGGCATTGTGCGCAGAGGGCAGGGCGGCAAGTGTGGTCTCCGTCGGCTTACGACACGATTGCCGCTCTTGCTGCGGTGGGATCTGAGTTGGGGAAATGGGAGTGGGTGACCCCCACCTTCGTCGGCTCCTCAATGTGGGGAACGCCAGGGGGCGATCACCGGATGCTGACGGTTCCAGCCGATGAGTCCTGTGCTGGGGTCGTTCGGTCCGCCGTATCGAAAGCGCTGGCATGAACAGACGTGAGCTGTTCATGGCTCGTCGTCGAGCGCGGCGGGCACTGCGCGGCATTCGCTGCGCGCGGCCGTGGACTCGAGAGTCTTTGCTGGGGGAGATCTCTCGACAGCGGGGGAGACCCGTGACAGTCAAGCAGATGGAGGGAGCGCTGAGTACGGAGGCGTGCGGCCTGCTGGTCCAGTTCGACTCTGCGGACCACATCATTCTGGGTGCCGGCACACCGCAGTGGCACCAAGATGCCGTGACGGCCCACGAGATCGCCCACCTGCTCCTGGGACATCGGGGAGACCTCGCCACGCCGGACGCGGCCCACGGAATGGACGCGTACTTTCCGGATCTGGACTTGAGCGAGGTTCACCGCCTGCTTAAACGCGAGAAACACTCTTCGCTAGAGGAGTACGAAGCGGAGTTCCTCGGCACACTCATCCTTGCGCGTATGACCACCGGGATCGAGGTCGAGAGGCAGTTGCGCCAAGCCCAGGAAACGTCTGGTGGGCGGGAGCTATGGCGCGCCTTTGGGGTGGATAACCATGCGTAACTTGCTGCCAGCCTGGCTCGATTTCACGCTACTTGCGATCACCTGGGCGGCGATCTTGTGGCGGGTGTACACGGCACGCAGCGGTGGAGCACCCCGGCGACTAACCGAATCACTGGCCGCGGGGGCTGTGGCCCTGACATTGAAGGTGGGCCCGATCTACGACGTCGTTGAGCCGCTCCTTGGGGCAGCGATCCTGCGCGCACTAATTCATGGAGCGTGCCTCGTGGCGGTGGCTGGCGTGATCTTGCTCTGGTTTGCCACGCAGGGCGACGTCAAACACCCACGGCTGGTGCCTGTCCTCTACGCCATTAGCGGCGGGCTGACGGTGCTACTGGTCATCACTGCCGCTGTAGCCCCACGCGCCGGTGACCAAATGGAGTCTGCTCCAAGCGGCTGGGCGTTGTGGTACTTCGCCATCTTCTGTCTTCCCACGTTGGTCGGATTGTTTCTGCTGGTCAAACAGCTCATCGGCTCCTGGGGACTAAGCCGGTCGCGGCTAGTCGGCGCGGTGGTGACGCTGGTCTACGCCTTCCTGGTCATCGACAACTTCACCGTGTTTGTGGCCGTGGGGTTCAGCGCTCTTCGAGATGATCACAATCTCCTAGACGGCCGCGGTGTACCAAATGGGGTCGTCTTCGCAGTTCTTCTGACAATTGGTGCCGTCATTTCGGCACTGGTGGCCAACCGTGGAGCGGAAGATAGCTGGGTCGATCCGATGACGGCTATGTGGCTGGACCTGAGAACGGCGTGCCCTGAGGTGGCTCTCAGTGATCCGTGGAGTCTGCGCGGCAAGGAGCAGCGCCTCCGAGCCATCGTGGAGAGCGTCGACGCTCTTGCTCATCTGGCGCCCCTGGTGAACGACCGTCATATGCGCGCAGCTCGCAAAGTAAGCGCCGAACCTCCGGCACTGGTCCTCGCACTCGCAATTCAGGACGCGGCGATGCAGCGCGACAGGCGAACAGACCACCTCGGTGACGAGGGTCTGCTTGCCGTCGACGCCGTCGGCCAGGCGGGGGAGCTGTCGGTGCAGTGGCAGCGAGCCAAGCAGCTACGACACACGGCGGGACACGGCAGCGAGAAGGGCTTTTCGCGTGGTGTCGACCGGTTTGCCCCGCAGTCGGACTGACCTTGCACCTGCATTCACCAGGTGCCTGAGCAGCTCCAGCTGCTCATGAATATTCTCGTCCCCATCGCTGAGGTAGCGACCGGGGACCTTGAAGAACGCAGCGACAGCCTCGCATTGGGCTTCGGTGAGCACTGTCTTCCCCGCGAGAACGTCTCCCAACAGCTCGGGAGTAACGCCAACCGTCGGTGGCGTGTGCGCAGCAATTTCCTCGACGGTGCGGATCCCGCCAGAGGGGTCACGCCATACACACATGAGTTGCTGAAGTCGGTCCGCTTGCGTCATGCGTCCTCCCCGCGATCACGTTTGGCGTCCGGCATCGCCAGCCATCTACGCAGCGCAGCGCCTTCGTCGAGTTCGGAGTCCGCACGCTCGGCCAGCAGCGGAGCTACTGCGTCAACGACAATATCGCTACCAAGTCCGTGGGTATTCGCGGCCAGTAACTCCGTGATGAACTGACCATATAGCGGGGCCACAGCCTGGGCGAGGTCCTCGATAGCCTCGACCAGGTCGGAATCCTGGGCGCGGTCACTGGAAAGCTGCTGTAACCGGAATGTGGCGGCGGTGAGAGCAGCGACCTCGCCGTGGGAGATCGTGACCCCCGACGGTGCAAACTGCACTTCCGCCGTCTCTCGGGGAGTGGGAGTGCCTCCTTCAAGAGTGCTCGCAGCGCTACCGATCGTCCACTCCAGCGACCGGTCAAGAGCGTCGAGGATCTCGGGGGTTATCACCTCGGTGTCTCCGCGCTCGATTCTCACCATGATGGGCGCCCGCGGGCCGCCCCGGTCCCGGACTTGAATCAGGTTGAGCGAGAGCTCGGCGCGCCTCTTCCGTACCGCGTCGGCAAGTCGAGCTGTCATGTCCACAAGCCTAGGCCGGACACCTGTCAAGTTCTTTGTGGACAGGCCCAAAAGCAGTTAACCGCCCTGCCCGCCCTCACCTGCGGCAGCGATGACCTCGTCCGGGGTGATTCCCAGAGCATCAGCGAGATGGGGAACACTATGCGCCGCCAAGGGGCTGTCTCCACGCTCAATCGCCCCATAATGCGAGGTGGAGAGGCCAGCGCGTCGCGCGGCTTCACCTTGGGTCAAGGCTCGGAGCACACGCCAGTCAGCGAGAGTTCTGCCGGTATCGGGAATGTCGACCAGGTCGGCAACGGTAACGGTGCTCGAGAGCGCCGCACTCAACAGTTCTGCCAACCGGCCCAACATATCCGCCTGAGGGATCTTCCGACCCCGCTCCCAAGCACGGACTGAGCCCGAACTCACCCCCAGTGCATCACCCAGCGCAGCCTGCGAAAGACCCGCACTGCGACGCAAATCGACAAGAACCTCGGGGGAGAAGGCATGGGCTGAGGCCCTTCCCATGTGCACTCCTCCGTCGCCGTCCTGATGTTTCCCCACGACTTTACGGTTGCGTCCTATAGTGACGTTGACATGCGCCCCGGAGGGGTTAGGGTGTCACTATAAGCCGGCGACAGGGGTAGACCATGCACCATTCTCGGACCGCGCTCAGGGGAGCGCTCATCGGAACCACCGCAGCGATTGTCGCGTTCGGAGGCGTCACCCTCGCCCTGGCCGGCACGCAGGCAGGTGTCACCGAGGCTCAGAAGCCAGCGAAGGCGACGACGGCTCAGGCCGGGGTCGTGGAGGGTCAGGCGTCGACCACTCGGGCCACGGCTCGTGCGACACCCGCTCCCGCAGCAGCGCGGGCGAAGCCGGTGGCGCAGCAAGCCGGCATTTCCGCCGCCACCGAGGTCAAGAAGGCGAAGAAGGAAGACAATCCCGACCCTCGTCGAGAGCGAGCATCGGAGGCTGCCACCCCGGAGGCTCCCGCGGTCCAGCAGGCGGAGGCGCCGGCGCCGGCGGTCGCGCCCGTGCAGCAGGCTCCAGCTCCGGTGCGTCAGGTGCCCGTGCAGCAGGCCCCGGCACCGGTGCGTCAGGCACCCGTGCAGCAGGCCC
>NZ_AOSR01000107.1:0-2581 GCF_000349585.1 Dietzia sp. UCD-THP | reverse complement strand
TCCGAAGCACGTCCCTAACAGACCGTACGAAACCATGGGGATCGCCTTCGGGGTGTCCGCAGTGGAGCTCGAACTGGCCACGTTCGCCTCTCTGCCGCACCGAGAGCTCAAGGCCAGTGATGGCGTGGTCCCTGCCACCTTCGACAACCGGGGCGAACGTACTCGCGGCCGCAAGATCTTCCGACGTTCCGGGGCTCGATGGTGCCCTGAGTGCCTTCGAGAACGGCGTGGCGCGTGGCGCCTTTCCTGGTACCTGCCGGTAAGCGTGGCATGCGTCAAACACGCGGTTCTGTTGAACGACCGGTGCGCTGTGTGTGATCGGATTCCGCATTCGGGAGAGAACCGACTGAGCGTCGTACCGGCGAGCCCCACCAAGTGTCTGCACGTCAGCCCTGACAAGAACGCAGCAGCGGCCAGGACACGGATCACGCCTCGATGCGACGCTGACCTCACCTTGGTTACCTCAACCTATCTCGGTCCGGCCCATCCGTACGTGGCTGCCCAGCGGGTGACGAACGAAATTCTTGTGCGCTTAGCCGACGACGGAATGGTGCAGGCTTGCGGGCTCACCGTGCCCGTCCACGACGTCCTGTCATCGTTGATTCAAATCATCAACGCTTTGGTGATCAACGAGTCGGACCTGACAATCGCGGTGACCTCGCACATCGCTCCGGGCCGACGCATCACCACAGGGACCGGATACGTCGCCGGCGAACACGGAAACGGTCCCGGCCCCATCTACGGCTCACAGCTCTCCGCAGCAGAGTACGGGGCCCTCATGACCAGCGCGGTCGATGTCATCTCCGCGCCATCGCTGGAAGTGGCAGCACACGCGCTCGAGCGGTACGAAGATCTTGGTCATCCACCTCCGTTGCCTGGCAGTGGCCGGGGACGGCCCGTACTTAAGCAACAGAGCCGCAACCGCGGCAACCTCACCGCAGCGATCCGCATCCGATCAAGTCAAGAACAGATGAAAGTGGCAGACAGGCTGACGCACCGCACCAGTGCCGTCGTGCCGCGTCCACCGGCTGCCGACTACTTCGCTCGTCCCGGCTGGCCCTACCCCGAGCTCGCCCTGCAATCTCTTCAGAGTCGGCACCTGCCGCAGTCTCTGTGGTCCGATGTTGTAAGTATGTTGCCGGCCGTGTCGACGAAGGGCACTGGGGCCGCGGCGGTGACGTATTCGATGCTTCTGGCCCGCATCGGAACCAGGGAGCGCTGGTTCGAACTGGCGGCAAGCTTCAACCTTCCACAATCGGCAGCGCGCACAGTCAGTGCACACCTCCAGCGCCTCGACGAAAGAGGCGTACTGGACGAAACGCTAGATCTCCTCGACCGGCAGTGGGAGTCACTCCTTCGCAACCCGCCACCGATCGACTACGACCAGCGTCGATGGACCTTTCGGCGACTGCCCGAACTCGATGATCAACTACGCACCGAACTGGCAGAACGTCAGTTCGTCCTCTCGCCCGCCCGTGAACGCTTCGTAGCGACCCGACTCTGGGAGCTTCTCACCGGAAGCGACAACCGCTACGCAGTACTCACCGAACCACTAGCGGCCGGCCGCGAACGCACTGAATACCGGCGCACGCTCGTCGAGCACGCTGCAACGCTAGGAGCGCCCCTTCACGCAGCCGGACGACGGCAACTCGAGGCCCACGGCATTCATGAGCCGCTTGTGTGGAGTCCTTCGGCCGAGGGGCCTAGCGGCGGCGACAAGTCCGGCCCAGACGTGAAAGGAGATGATCCAGACCCGCCAGGGGGCGTATTCCACCTGCGCGAAGTCGGCACCGTGTCCAGAGCGGATATGACTGGTAAGTCGGTGAATCTACCCAACGTCTTGGACCTGGTTCGAGCTAACCCGGCGTCCTTCACAGCGCAATTTAAGACCTGGCAGGGACTCTTCACCGCTGAGGAGTGGCTCACCACTGGACCCAAGCTGGTCGGCAGTGCAGTCAAACGACTAGTTCCCAGCTACAAGATGCGCTCAGATACCGCGCGCGACGTCGAAGACATGGCCAGCTTCTTTCACGCGGCCATCCCGTTCCTCCCGCCGTGGCAACCAGACGACTACCTGCAGACCGATGCTGATCACGTCGCGACGTCCAACACCTCTAGCCCACCTTCCCAAGCCGAAAGCAGTGCTTCATGACACCGGAACGCCACGCCGTTCGACGAAAAGGAAGGCGCCACCGCGGCCACCCGAGGGGAGAGTCAGGCGCCACCTTGATGTAACCGCAGCTGCACCGCGACTTATGACCACCCGGTCAGTCCACAACGTTCAACGCGATAGCCATCCACTGGTCGACATCGCCCGTGTCTGGTCCGAAGGCGGCGCCGTACGCCAGATCGACCTGCTCGGCATGAACCTCGGCGTTGTTGTTTGCGCGGTCGTAGATCGTCAGCTTCGCCCGGGTGGTGTTGTCGGGGTCGCGGGTGACTTCGACTTGGTAGCGGTCGTCGAGGCGGGACCACCACACGACCCAATCGCCGTCGGTGGGCTCGGTGCTGTTCCAGTCCATGACCGGTCCGACAGGCGCGGTGCGGATCGGCTGGGGCCCGGAGCGTGTCAAATCAAATG
>NZ_KB714670.1:2067-2637 GCF_000349585.1 Dietzia sp. UCD-THP | reverse complement strand
GGACGAATGCCCGAGGACGGTCGAGACGACCTTCATGGACGAACCAGAGGCCAGCATCAGGGACGCTGCCGCGTGGCGCAGGTCGTGAAATCGCACAGGCGGCAGATCGGCCTTGAATGCCTGGCGCTGGAACTCCTTCAGGAGCCACGAGGGATCGAGGTCTGTCCCGTCCTCGCGCACGAACACTCGGGAGGTGTGGGAGTGGGCAGGCCCCCAGGCGAGACGATCAGCATTCGTGCGAGCGCGATGGGCCTTGAGGACTTCCACACCCTCCTTGCCGATGGCGACGACGCGACCTGACGCGCTGGACTTGGGCGAGTCCTCCTGAACCTTGCCCACGACGTTGACTAGCTGGCGCTCAATCGTGATCGTTCCCGCGTCCATGTCCACGTCTGCCCAACGAAGGCCGCACACTTCCCCTCGCCTCATGCCCGTGTGCGCAGCGACGTAGAAAAGCGCGTAGAGCCGGTGCTGTTCGACGTGATCGAGGAAGGTCCCAAGGTGGTCCCCTCGCCACACCATGACGCTGCTCGGACGCTTCGCCTTACGACGTGCGAGGGAGGGTGTGGA
>NZ_KB714670.1:849-1964 GCF_000349585.1 Dietzia sp. UCD-THP | reverse complement strand
GGGAGGGTGTGGAACCCTCGTTGATCAATCGCTGGACCTCTGCTCGCCACTCGTCCTCTCGCGCACGCGTCCACACAAGGGCCTTCGTGCGAGTCGCAGAGGGCATCTTCACGAGGGCTGCCGGGTTCGTCGAGATGTAGCCCTCACGAACAGCGTCGCTTAGCGCGCTTCTGAGGACCGCTCGCACACGTTGTGTCGTCGCGTTCCCGGTAGACGACGTACGGTGATTCTGGGCGCTGGTATTGACCTCCTGCAGCATCGCCGTGATGTGATGCGCTCGCAGGTCGGCCAGGGCGATGCTTCCCAGGTGAGGGATGAAGACCTTCTCGATGTAGCGCCTGTAGTGCGCAGCGGTGTTCGCCTTCACGTCGTGCTTGCTGTCGATCCAGCGGGTGAGGAAGTCACCCGTCGTGATGCGCTTGTCTACGCGAATGCCGTTGGCTGCTTGTGCTCGAAGGTCGTCCATGACCTTCTCGGCCTCGTCGCGAGTATCGAACCCAGATCGAGAGACCTGTCGGCGCTCGCCTGTGTGCAGCGTGAGGCTGAGCGTAAAAGCCCACGCGCCGTGGTTTGCCCACTGCCCGTTCGCTCGCCTCAACTTGGGGCAGGACCGCCCGAGTTGCTTTCGCTTCCCGGTGCTCGGGTCCAGTTCTGAGCAGCCGCACCGTCGATAGACAGAGCCACGGGCCATTGGTTACTTCTCCTTGTTCAACTGAGCCTTGATCTTGCGAGTGAGTGCGCGAGTGACCCCGCCGCGCAGGGTTCGCAGTTCCGACGCCGGACGGCCCTTGTGTTCGACAAGGCGAGAGTCACGCTCGGCGGTGAGCGAGTGACCCCACAGCTCGCGTGCTGCTCTGGTCACTTCGTCCTGCGAGACACCCAGCGTTTGTGCGACCCGCTCGTCTGCGCTCAAGTCCTCCGTGTCGGTGAAGTCGACAGTGACCACTGACGGGGACTCAGGGACAGCGCCGGAGAGGGCCTGACGCAACGTGCTTCGGGGGAGGGTGTGGGACTCGCTTACGACGACTTCGCCGTCTCCTTCGACCCACTCGGTGAGGGGCACGCCGTACGCGAGCGAGAAGAGCACGAGCTCATCGACAGAGACGAACCCACGA
>NZ_KB714670.1:0-782 GCF_000349585.1 Dietzia sp. UCD-THP | reverse complement strand
TCTCGAGCGAGGCGACTTGATCGCGCTTCCAGTCCAGGCCCACGAGTGCGAGACGTTCTGCTGCCTCGGGCTGGCTGTCGCCGTGTGCGTTACGCACGCGACGTAGGTTCTCGCCAATCACCTGGCCGATATGCAACTTCTGTTTCATGCGAGTGAATGTACCACGCCTAATGACCGTGGCGATTCTGGAGAACTCAGCGTCAAACTGGCGTGTTACCGTGTACGTGTCACTGCAACACGACACATACGGAAGGAGAATCGCATGGCTATGACCAGGGAAGAACTGCTCGCGCTGCCGGCGACGATCAAGGCTCCACAGGTGGCTAAGGCGTTGGATGTCTCGACGGTCACCGTCTACAAGATGATTCGAGAGGGCACGCTGCCCGTGCCTATGCACCGCATGGGACAGAACTTCAAGTTCCCGACAGCGCCCCTGCTCGAATACCTCGGGATCCGGGACGAGGGAAGTGATCCCACACCTCCCGTGCAGGGCGAGTCGATGAGGACGCCCAAGGGGAAGGTGATCGTCTCCACGAAGAACTATCGGTACAAGGGTCGATCCGTCCTCGGCGCTGATCTGATCGCAGGCGCTCGCATCTTCGGGGTGGGGGCATGACTGTGGCGATCACCGACGAGGGTGTGGATATCGACCTCGCGATGAACCACTTGGCGCAGATGTGGGGTGGGGCCGAGGGCTTCGTCTACGTGACCTACTTTGACCGGGCGTCAGGGGACAAACAGTTCTCAAACTCCTTCGAGTACCCCGCAGGAATGGACGACGT
>NZ_AOSR01000103.1:0-981 GCF_000349585.1 Dietzia sp. UCD-THP | reverse complement strand
CTAGGGTGTGTCTCCCAATCGGCGTAGCCAGGTGAGAATTGCGCAGAGGGTGACGGCGGCGCGGTAAGTGATCGCGAGTTTGTCGTAGCGGGTGGCCAGCGCTCGCCATTGCTTGGCCAGAGCGAAGGAACGCTCGACGACGTTTCGGTCTTTGTAGAGGTCAGTGTCGAGTTTCGGGGGTCGGCCACCGCGGCTGCCGCGGCGTTCGCGAGCGGCGATGGTGTCGCTTTTCTCCGGGATGACAGCGGCGATACCGCGACTGCGGAGCTGGCGGCGGATCGTGCCAGACGAGTAGGCCTTGTCTGCGATCACCGCGTCGGGGCGGGTGCGGGGTCGGCCCTTGCCGTGGCGTGGGACGTGGATGTCGGCCAGGACTTCGGCCAGCATCGCGCCGTCGTTTCGTTGCCCACCGGTGATCACGTTCGCCAGCGGTCGGCCGCGGCCATCGACAGCACTGTGAATCTTGGTGGTCAGCCCTCCTCGCGAGCGACCGATGCCATGACCTGCGGGTTCACAGTCCCGGAAGGGCCGGTTCTTGTGATTCGACCCTGCCCCCTGTGTCCTGCTCAGGGCGCGTTGTATTTGTGCCGTGCTGATGAGCGCGGCAGATGGTGGCGTCGACCGAGACGTTCCAGTCGATCTTTCCGGCTGCGTCGGCATCGGCCAGGATCACGTGCAGGATGCGATCCCAGGTCCCGTCCCGGGCGTAGCGGGCGTGACGCTTCCACACGGTCTGCCACGCACCGAACTCCTCGCGAGGTAGGTCCCGCCAGGGAATACCGGCGCGGTAGCGGTAGATGATCCCCTCGACGACCTTGCGATTGTCGCGAAACGGATGCCCCTGCCGCCCTTCATTGGAGGGCAGCAGGGGCTCTATCCGCTCCCACTGCTCGTCGGTGAACTGGCGAAATCGTGACTTCGTCTGACCCATACGGCCACGGTCTCGCGGGTCACCGCTCAGCTATGGGAGACACGCCCTAG
>NZ_KB714669.1:504-961 GCF_000349585.1 Dietzia sp. UCD-THP | reverse complement strand
CAAGGAGTCTCATGTCCACCTCACGCGCCCTCAAGGGCTTCACAGCGACGACCGCAAGTGCCCTCTTGGTGCTCGGCGGAGTCGGGATCGCGAACGCGCAGAATGTCGTGACCGTAGTCCCCGGAGACAATGGCGACGGCCGCACTGTCATCGTGAACAACCCAGGAATGAGTGTCGACATCATCAGCGTTGACCGAGCGGCGGGAACTGTTGCGGTCCAGATGACGAACAACCTGGGCTTCACGGTCTTCTGCGAGGCACCGAACCAAGACACGACGGCCGGTGCCCGACCGGGAGGCACGGTCTCTACTGCGCCCGTGGTCGAAATGTCGGCAGAGTATTACCAGCGTTTCCCGAATGTCCAGGCTGAGAATCTCAACATCGCATCCGGCTCGGTCACGATGAACTTCTGGCCGCTCGGGCAATTGCTCCCACAGGGCAGTGTTGGGGCCTTGGC
>NZ_KB714669.1:0-285 GCF_000349585.1 Dietzia sp. UCD-THP | reverse complement strand
GACGACCGGATCGTTCCAGTTGGCGAACGGTAATACGGCGAATCGAACCATTACGCTCGGGCCGCCGTCCAGTCTCCCTCGAGGTGAGGACCAGCTCGGTTTCTTCACTATGTGTGCTCAGGGGACCAACTCGAGCGCTGCGCAGACAACCGGGCAACTCTACGCCTGGTCGACTCTTGAGGGGGACTATGTCCCGCCGGTCGATGAGGACGACGATGAGGGTCCCGAGGCGCCCTGATATTCCGCGTCTGAGAGGGTTACGAGCAGAAGGAGGGGCGGGCCGGT
>NZ_AOSR01000100.1:0-1475 GCF_000349585.1 Dietzia sp. UCD-THP | reverse complement strand
GGCTCTTCGCATCTGAGCGTGGGGTCAGGTCCGTAGCCCGCCGGCGATGAGGAGCATCCGCAGGCGATAGTTGTCGCGGTTGCGGTAGCCGCGGGCCAGGCGCCGGTGGAGTTCGATGAGGCCATTGATCGCTTCGGTTCCTCCGTTGTTGGAGCGGCCGGTGGTCCAGTACGCGAGGAAGGCGGCCTTCCACTTGCGGAGCGTTCGTCCTAGTCGGGCGATTTCCGGGATCGGGCAGGATGGCAAGGTCGCGAGTACCTTCTCCGCAGCGCTGCGCCCGGCAGGCAGGTCTTTGTGGTGGTAGGCCTGTCGGAGTTCGTGGGCGACTTGCCAGGCGATGAACAGTTCCTCGTGTCGGGGGTCGGCGGCCAGGGCCTCGTCGAACCGCCGCCACTGGCGCTCGGTGAGCCTGTCGGGGTCGCAGCGGATGATGGTGCGGATCCCGTAGAGCGGGTCGCCTTTACGTCCGCGGTGACCGCAGATCTGCTGCTGCAACCTCCGGCGGACCTCGTCCACGGCGCCAAGGGCGAGCTTGACCACGTGGAAAGCGTCGAGAACAGCGGTGGCATCCTCGAGTTCGTCATCGATCGCTCGCTTGTAGCCGTGGAACGGATCCAACGCGGCGATCTCGACGCCGCTGGTGAAACCCTTGCCCCGCGCGGTGAGCCAGTCTGCGAACACCACCCCGGAGCGGCCTGGCACGAGGTCGAGCAGCCTGGCCTGTACTTTGCCGTCCCCGTCGCGGGTGAGGTCGACCATCCCGGTCAGTTCCTTGGGGCCGCGCTTACGCCGGGAGACATGGTGCCAGATGTGTTCATCGACGCCGAGGGTGCGGACGCCGTCGAAGCGGGCCGGATCATCGGCCAACGCCTCCAATGCAGCCTTGACCGGCGTCCACACCGTGTGCCACGCGGTACCGAGCTGACGAGCCAGTCCGCTGACGGTGGCGTGCTCCCGGCGCAGCTGTCCCACTGCCCACTCCACGACGCGGGCCGTGGTGGCATGCCGCGGCGAGGCAAGCCCAGGCAGGTTCTCCACGAACGTCACACGTTTGCACGCCCCGCCTGGGCAGACGAAGCGGCGTTTGCGCCAGATGATCGTGACGGGGCGGCCGAACGCGGGGATGTCGACCAGACGCACCACCTGCCGTCCATGCCCCACCCCGGCGGCGCCGCAGTCCGGGCATCCGACCGGTCCCGGCTCGGATTCGACGGTCACCTCCAGGTGCTCGCCACGCAGACGCGCATCAAGGACGTACACGTCGTCGAGCCCGACGAGAAGATCGCAGCGGACACAACGGGGCGCAGGTGCGGTTCCGGTGGCAGACCGGCAGCACCCGATAGGCTCAGACATGGGTCGAGGCCCTTTCAGGATCGGATGTAGTGGTACTTCCAATCCTTCAGGGCCTCGACCCTCTCGTCTCCCTACCGCCTCACCGGCGTGTCGTCCTCACCCACGCTCAGATGCGAAGAGCC
>NZ_KB714668.1:78536-132736 GCF_000349585.1 Dietzia sp. UCD-THP | reverse complement strand
CCGAAGCACGTCCCTAACAGCTGCAGGCGCTCAACGTGAGCATGTCGGGCAGGGCGCCGAGGGCGAGAAATTGATGAGCTCCCGCGAGGTAAGGGCGAGAGCCAGCTCGAGGATTGGACTCAGTAATCGAGCCTATTTCTCGGACGTAGACGCCGTCGGCGTTCAGCCTCAAATCTGGTGCCGTAGCGATCACGAACAGTCATCGTTACGAGGCGGTCATGGGCCACTGCCTCCGTGGCCGCATCCACCTCAGCAATATGACCGGATACGACATCAGGATCGATATCCCTGTCACCAGGTCCCACAGCACCGTCGCCTAGGCTGCCTTGCTCGTCGTTGCCCTGGCTACGTTGGCGGCGCCGCTCCCGGATTTCACTCCACAGAAAGTAGCCAAGCCCAATTGGCGCTAGAACTCCGAATGCAAGCCATTGAAGCCCATAGGACAGGTACGAACCCGCCTCGACTTCCGGTATCGGAGTTGGCTCGAGTGATCCTGGTTGACCTCCGGGGAGCTGGAGATGATAGCCAGCAAGATCGAGATCCAGAACCCGACCGATCGTCGAGGTTTCAATGGAGCGCACCATGTGACGATCGTGCAGAACTATCGGTTCGGCCGGGGTGTCGGTGGGCATTCTGAGCCTGGCGGTGATGGTCACTGGATCGGCTACCGCGGCCGGGTAGGTCGGCACCGTGTTGTTCTCGCCAACGCGAACCCATCCACGATTAATAAGCAGATCATCGCCGCCCTCGGTCCGAAATGCGGTGAGAACTTGGTAAACCTGTTCCCCGTCGACAGCTTGCTGCCGCAAGAGCACTTCGTCTTCGGGCAGATAGCGACCGGTTACTGTGACCCGATGCCACTCGGATTCGTCCAACGGCGCGTCCCGCGCCGTCAATTCCGTCAACGGCACTGGATCGGCTTCGACGCTGTGAAGAAGTTGGGAATTGCGCGTCTTCAAATCCTCGTTCTTGCCTAACTGCCATGGCGCCAACAGTGTGAAGCACGTATAGACGAACAGTGCGACGGCGATGAAGGAAATCAACCACCCCGGCGTCATCACGCGAAAGACCCTCTGCACGCCGTTCACGATAGGCGTGATGGCAAGACGGTCGGCATCGGGGCCCTCCTGTCGGCACCAGCTCCGGCGATCATTAATCGTGCCCGCCTCCCGCCACTGTCGGCAGGGATGGTTCCGATCCGGCGAGATCAGCGTGTTGCGTGCCGAATTGTGGCATCCGGGCCTGGATCGGAAGTGTCGAGCAGCAGGTCGTTGTCTACGTCCTCAGATGACGACGCCGTTCGCGGCCAACCATGACACCGAGTCGATCCACTGGCCGGCGGGATTCTGTACGCCGAAGTGCACATGCGGACCAGTCGAGTAGCCACGGTTACCGACTTCACCGATCACCTGGCCGGCGGTGACCTGCTGGCCTTCGGTGACGTAGTTGGCATTGTTGTGGCCATACTCCAAGAGATAGCCGTCATCGGTCTTGATGCGAATCCATAACCCATAACCGGAAGCGGGGCCGGAGGCCACGACCGTGCCGGACTTGGCTGCATACAAGGGTGTGCCGATCGGCGCAGCGATGTCGGTGCCATTGTGGTTAGCGCCCCACCGCGAGCCGAAGCCAGAGGTGATCGTTCCATCAGTCGGCCTGTGAGCTTGGCTGGCGACCGAAAACGCCGAAGACGACGACTGAGCAGTATCGAATCCGAGCGCCTGGCTCAGCCCGGGGGCCTGACTTGCATACTGGCGGACCGCGTCAGCTCCGATGCCATAGCGGGCGGCAGCCTCTTCGACCATCTGTCCGACGTGCTCGGGATCAGACGATTGGGCAGCGGCCACAGGGGCGACACTAAGCGCCGCGCCACCGGCGATTGCGGCGCCAGCCAGCGTGGTGGCGGCGATCCGGCCCACTCCCCTGGATCGGTTGGCGCGATGACGCCCACCAGCAGAGATGCGGTGGCCCACACCAAGCGAGTCCATGAGATCGGCGAACGGAACGCTCTTGGAGGAGCTCGACATGATTGATTCCTTCAACTTAAGCGATGGTCGCAGCTTCATACCGACGACCACTGGAGACTCCCGAAAAGGTAACAGTTGCATATCGTCCTGTCACGGAGAGTTTCCTGAGAATCCAGAAATCAGCAGTTCATACGCCATTTGTTATTCATCTACGGCATCGCCCGACCGTTACCCCGACGTGATTTTTGGTTCGAACGCGGGCCGGCCGGAGCCACCCCGCAATCGTCCCGGGTGACTAAACCGCGATCAACGCAAGCAGGATCAAGGTCCTTACTCCTGCCCCCTCCTCGTACCCGCCGCACGTGTGATGTCGATCGCTGCTGCCGCAGACTCATCGGGACAGTCGGTCTCCACCTGCGCAGTAGAAAAGAAGAAGCCGTACCGATCCTGAAGCAAGTTGGAGGCGGATTGGAGAACGATCTGCGGATCGGCGCTTGCGGAGGTGCGCAGGTGGCCGGAGAACACGAAACGTCCACTGGTTAGTGCCCAAGCATGGGCATGATGGACGTCTTCCACCCCATCTATCGCTGCCAGGTCTTCAGTCACGTCAGACAGGTAGACCTCGTCGGGTGTGCCCTCCATGAGCAGATGGGTGGCGTCGCGCAGGATGCTCCAGCTTGCCCATACAAGCACGAAGCCGAACGCCAAACCGAGCAGCGGATCGATCAGCAAGAACCCGGTGAACTTGATCACTAGTGCGGTGACGATGATGAGCAGGCTGCCGACGAAGGTCTGGATGATGTGCCACAACGCGCCACGAACGTTCATGTCGCTGCGGCTTTGTTTCCAGATCAGGCTCAGGGCAACGATTTCGGTAAGCAAGCCTCCCGCGGCTGCCCACAGCATGGGCGTCGTGGGCAGGTCAACCGGAGCATTCATGCGCATGGCAGCCATCACGATCACCACCATCGCCATGATTAGCAGGAAACCGCCATTGACCAGCGCGCCTACGATCTCGGCGCGGTACCAGCCAAAGCTGCGATTTTCGTCTGCGGGGCGGCGGGCGAGTCGAGCAGCGAAGATGGCGACTAGGACACCACCGACCGCCGAGAAGGTGTGAAAAGCGTCCGAGATCACCGCAACCGAGCCGGTCCACAGCCCGATCGCCAACTCGATGACGAAGTAGATTCCCGTCAGCCAAGCCGAGATAGCCATGCCCCACCCACGAGCCTGCACCTGCCCGTGTCCACCATGCCCATGCGCCATGGGGGTCTCCTTTTTTGCACTCGGAATCCGGTTCTCGTGTCAGCTGCATACTGTGCATCGGTCTCGCGGTGCCCACAGCTTCTCTTGGGAATCTTGATCAGACCTTCATCGAACCCCGACCGAACCAATGGGGTAGGGGCGGCACAATCGTCCGGTGTGACTGTGCAGGCAAGAGTGGTGCTGATGCTGTGATGACGACGGATGTGTTCGGCAAGGGTGCGCAGCCCGGTAGCTGGGGCAGACGGGCAAGATGCCAACTGGCCGCAGTGGTGGTGAGTTCGCTTGTACTTACTGGCTGCGCTAGCGGCACTGATGCCGTCGCTTCAGGTGAGACGTTCGATTTTGTCAGCCCGGGCGGCCAGATTGAGATCTTCTATGATCCGCCGGCGGACCGCCAGAAGATCGCGCCGATGTCTGGCCCGGAAGTAGTAGATCCGGAGGCCACTGTGGCGGTCGCAGACTTTCCTGGCGAGGTGGTGCTGATCAACCTGTGGGGTCAGTGGTGTGCTCCCTGCCGGACGGAAACCGACGACCTGCAGCGACTACAGGACAAGTACCAGGCGCAAGGGTTCACCAATCTCGGCGTCAACTTGCGCGACCCGAATCGGCAAAAGCCTGTCGACTTCATCAAGGACAACGGGGTCACCTATCCCTCAATTTGGGACCCATCGCAGGCCGCGGTGGCAGCGCTACATGGTTTCCCCACCTCGGTGGTGCCAGCGACACTGATTCTCGACAAACAGCACCGAGTCGCTGCGGTATATCTAGCAGAGGTCACCGACACCCAGTTGGAGCCGGTCATCGAGAGACTGCTGGCCGAGCCTGCTGAAAGCGACGCTGCATGAACACGGTGCTGATCGCGCAATCCATTGGCCAGACGTTCCAACAAACAGCTGCTTCCGGGCCTCTACTTCTCGCGTTGGGAGCATGTGTCCTTGCGGGACTCGTCTCGTTCGCCTCGCCGTGCGTAGTCCCGCTCGTGCCCGGGTATTTGGCATATATGGCCAGCATCGTGGGTGCAGAGCGCCCGGCGGTGACCGTGCAGGCCGCCGAGCAACGCCGCGCCGAAGCCGGCACGCTCACTCTTGAACAGCAGCGTCAGCGGGTGTCATCGCGACGACGAGTCGTCCTCGCCGCGGTGCTATTCGTTGCTGGATTCACGGTGGTCTTCGTGCTGCTGTCGGCGATGGTGCTGGGCACGGTGCAATACCTCGCCCCCCAGCAAGAATTGCTGCAGCGGCTCGGCGGTGTGGTGACCATCTTGATGGGTCTGGTGTTCATCGGGGCCATACCCGCCCTCCAGAGGGACACTCGAATGCAGCCGAAAGCGCTTTCCACCTGGGCGGGCGCGCCGCTACTTGGCGCCGTCTTCGCCCTGGGATGGACGCCGTGTCTCGGACCGACGCTGGCAGCGGCGTTGTCGGTGGCCGCCGGAACCGGACTCGACGCCGCACGCGGAGTACTGCTCATCGTGGCGTACTGCCTGGGGCTCGGACTGCCTTTTATCGTGGTGGCCTTCGGTTCGACGAGAGCCATCCGCACGGTGGGCTGGCTGCAACGACACACGCGAACGATTCAGATCGTCGGCGGCATCATGCTCATTGTCGTCGGAATCTTGCTGCTCAGCGGCATATGGACGCAGTTCGTGTACTGGCTCCGCGACTTCGCCGTCTCAGACACCACTTTGCCGATCTGACAGTGCTCCGATGGTCTCTCCTAACTCGAGTCGAGTCTGTCTGTCCGAAAAGAACCTTGATCGGATCTTGACGAAACGATGACCCAGATCTCGCATTTCGCCCCGCAGAATCGAGTTTCTAAGACAGGCAAGGAGTTGAGTCTGATGGGGTGGTTTTACGGTGTGAACTGGATCGACATCGTCCTGTTGATCGCGTTCGTACTCGGTTTCTGGGCGATGGTTCTGGCCTTGACGACCAGTCTTTTCGGAGGGCATCGGCACCTACGCGGGTCTCACTCTCCTGCTACTGGGGTCGTCTCTTCCGGTATCTCTTTCGGATCTCACGTAGGGACCGCGACTTCGCGAACCGCCGATCATGATGAACGCTGACGCCACGGGGCGGGCAGGTGCGCTAAGACGTGCGCCGCGCGTGCTGGTCTCCCGCCGGTCTTTCTTGGCCGGATCGCTTCTCGCCGGCGCCGGCGCTCTGACTGCATGTTCTGGTTCCGGAGCAGCCACGGGCAGTCCCGTGGGAGCCTCGTCAGATCTCGTGAGGCGGCTTGAACAGGAGCGACGCTCCCCCGGCCAAACGGTGGTATCCGCGCAGTTGACCCCCCGTCCGGTCGACGTTGATCTGGGTGGCCGAGTCGTCTCAACGTGGGGATACGACCAACAATTGCCAGGCCCACTGGTGCGGGCCCAAGCTGGAGAGCGGCTGCAGATCACCGTGGACAACCAGCTGCCCCAGGAGACCAGCGTGCACTGGCACGGGATCGCCATGAGCAACGACATGGACGGGGTTCCCGGGTTGACACAGGACCCGATCGCACCAGGCACCACGTTCACCTACGACTTCACCGCCCCAGACCCAGGCACGTACTTCTACCACTCACATTCGGGTCTGCAACTCGATCGGGGCCTGTACGGAGTGGTGATCATCGATGATCCGGACGAGCCCGGCGACTACGACCATGAATGGCTCGTGGTCCTTGACGACTGGGTCGACGGGACCGGTCGGACTCCCGACGATGTCGCCCGTGATCTGGGCATCGGTGCCGACACCGCAGATGCCGGGATGCAGGGGATGGACCACGACATGATGGACATGCACGGGGGTGAGGGGTCGATGATCTCCCCCATCCTCGGCAGCGCCGGGGATGTCACCTACCCGCACTTTCTGATCAATGGTCGACTCCCTGTCGACCCCTACGTCTGGAGAGCGTCGCGGGGCCAACGCGTGCGCATCCGGTTCGTCAATGCCGGCGCCGACACCGCGTTCCGGGTCGCGCTTGGCGGGCACCGGATGACCGTCACTCACACCGACGGCTTTCCCGTGCTTCCCGAGGACACCGATTCCCTTCTGATCGGCATGGGTGAACGGTTCGATGTTGTGGTCACGCTCGGCGACGGCGTGTTCCCGTTGTTCGCTCAGCCCGAAGGCAAGGATGGCCACGCGCAGGCCCTCGTACGTACAGCAGCGGGCGATCTCCCGACGAATTCCCGACCAGTCGAAGTGGACCGGCGTCCGCTATTGGGTACCGACTTATCCCCCAGCGAGGCAGTACGTCTGTCTAGCCAAAGTCATGATCGGTACCACAGTGTTGACCTGGGCGGGACGATGTCGCCGTACCGGTGGACCCTCAACAGCCAAGTCCACCCGGATTCGGCGCCGCTGGAGGTCAACAGTGGGGAGCGGGTGCGGATGCGGATGCGGAACATGTCCGACATGTTCCACCCGATGCACCTGCACGGACATACGTTCGCGCTCGCGGACAGCGGGCTTCGCAAAGATACCGTCACGATTCGGCCGATGCGCACCATTGAGATCGAGTTCGACACCGATAATCCTGGCCAGTGGGCGTTGCACTGCCACAACGCCTATCACCAAGAGGCCGGGATGATGACCACTCTGTCCTACCTCGCCTGACCGGCAAGGTAATCCACCCGCGGGCCCAAAGGTCCGCAGAAGAAAAGGAACCTCAGATGAATCGAAAGAAGCTTGTGATCACCGCCGCTGCCGCCGCGGTCCTGCTGGGACTGTCCGCCTGCACCAGCGACGAGACCGACACGGCCAGCGAGACCACGACCGCCGTCGAGACCACTGCGACCAGCGGGAGTTCGACCACCGAGCAGGCAGAGGAATCAGCTCAGCATTCCGAGGCTGACGTGATGTTCGCCCAGATGATGATCCCCCACCATGAGCAAGCCATCGAGATGAGCGACATCATCTTGTCCAAGGATGATGTCCCCGCCGACGTCACCTCGCTGGCCGAGGAGATCAAGGCGGCCCAGGGGCCCGAGATCGCGCAGCTGACCGACTGGCTTGAGCAGTGGGGCGAGCCGACGCAGCCCGAAGGCATGGACATGGACATGGGCGGTGACCATGACATGGCGCAGATGGAGGGCATGCTCTCCGATGAGGAATTGCAGCAGTTGTCCGACGCTCCCGGCCCTGAGGCTGCCGAGTTGTTCCTTAACCAGATGATCGCCCACCACGAAGGTGCCGTGGCCATGGCCGAAGACCAGGTGGAGAACGGCACGTACCCGCCGGCTGTCGATCTGGCGCAAACCATCATCGACACCCAGCAGCAGGAAATCGACACCATGCGGCAGTTGCTTGACCCCATGTAGAAAACGAAGCCTTGTATACCCGGCGGGGTCGATGGCAGTCCGACCCCGCCGGAGACCGTCTGGGCATCAACACATTTTCTTGTCCCTGCCAGAAACGAGATACGCATTCATGCTTTCGCACCGAAAGCGGGCCTGGGCCTCAATAGCCATCCTTGCATCGGCTCTCATCGCGACCGCGTGTTCGAGCCCGCAGCAGACGCCAGCACCCGAATCCGGGGACGCCTCATCGACGGTCGGCACCGCATTAACACCCGCGCTTGACCATGTGCACGGACTCCACCTCGATGCTGAGGGAAGGGTGCTGGCCGGCACGCATACGGGGCTTTTCGTCCTCAACCCCGATGGCGCGACCACCCGCGTCGGCGACGCCGACGACGACTTCATGGGGCTCACAGGCGCGCCCGGGACGGATAACCTCTACGCTTCGGGCCATCCTGGCCCGTCAAGCTCCGCCCCCAATCCTCTCGGACTCATCGAGAGTGTCGACGGCGGCCAGTCGTGGGCGACGAAATCCCTCTCCGGCGAAGTCGACTTTCACGCCCTGACCACTGACGGAAACACCCTTGTCGGATTCGACACCGCCAACGGAATTCGAACGTCCACCGACTCGGGCGTCAGTTGGACCGACGGCATCGAGATAGCCGCGAGAGCATTGGCGATTACCGACGAGGGCATCTGGGCCACAACCGCAGGAGGCCTACAACTCAGCACCGACATCGGGCGCACATTCGCATCAGTACCAGCTGCTCCCGAACTCCTGCTGATATCTGCAGCCGAAGACGGCACCCTCTGGGGGATCGATACCGACGGCACCGCCTGGCGCAAGAACGTCAACGACGATGAGTGGCAGCAGGGACCAGTTGTCGGTGATGTCGAAGCCATCATCGCCGCGGACCAGGACACTGCCTACGCTGCTGATGGACGGTCATTTCATACATTAACGATTCCCTGAAACGTCGTCGGCGGCGCAAACCAAGGCCGACCGAAGACGGAATGGAAACTACCGGTCAGAACGCATACGAACTCGAGGGAGAAGTGGTGAGGAAAGAAGCGATGCTCGCAGGCGGAGCCGCACCAGAGCGCACACCGGCGAAACGGCTTGCCTCGGTCGCGGTGGCCTTGGTGGCCGCAGTAGGGCTGAGCGCGTGCACGATCGGAGATACCGAGGACACCTCGACGGCCGCTGCACCGAAAGAAGCCCCCGCCGCTGCGGCCGTCATTCACACCTCGTTCGAAGATGGGACAGTGGCCGCGACGCCGCGGGAACCGATCGTCTTGGATGTGACAGACGGTGCGTTCGACGATGTCACGGTCACAAACGAAGAAGGCCGCGAGGTCGAAGGCGAGTTTAACGCGGAACGCTCCCAGTGGCGCACCACCGAGACTCTGGGCTACAACCGGGATTACTCGATCGAGGCGAGCGCTACTAACGACGACGGTGAGACGATTACAGACTCGTCCTCGTTCAGGACCGTGGTCCCGAACTCGACCACCAGCGCGAGCCTGGTGACCGGTCAGGGCCACACGGTAGGTATCGCGCAGCCGGTCGCGGTGCGTTTCGAGTCCGCCGTCGGCGACCGTAAGGCCGTCCAGGACGCCATCGAGGTCACCACGACCCCCGCCGTCGAAGGAGCCTTCTACTGGGTGTCGCCCTCGGAGGTTCGCTGGCGCCCCGCCGAATTCTGGGCACCGGGCACCGAGGTCGACGTCGACGTCAACATCTACGGCACCGATATGGGCGAAGGCCTTTACGGAGCCCAGGACGCAAACAGCAACTTCACGATCGGCGATGAGGTCATCACCACGATCGACGACAACACCAAGACAATGACGACCCGAATCAATGGCGAGGTCGTCAGCAGTAGCCCGGTCTCACTAGGAAAGGCATCGACACCCACCCCGAACGGCACCTACTACATCGGCGACCGATACGAATCGCTCATCATGGATTCATCGACGTTTGGTGTGCCGGTCGACTCGGCCGACGGCTACCGGCTTTCAGTCAACTGGGCCACCCAGATGTCCTACAGCGGGATCTACGTCCATGCCGCCCCATGGTCCGTTGAACAACAGGGCTTCACCAACGTCAGTAACGGCTGTATCAATGTCACCGACGCCTACGCCAAGTCGTTCCAGAACAGCAGCAACCGGGGCGACGTGGTCAAGGTCATCAATACCGTCGGACCGACGCTTCCCGGGACCGACGGGCTGGGCGACTGGAACATCCCGTGGGAAACCTGGCGTGCTGGAAATGCCGACCTAGCCTAAGAGGCCCTCGGCCAGGGTTCCGAACAATTGGTTGCGGATACAGACATGGCCGGGTGTTGGCCTGCGTTAATACGCGTCGCCCGTCTCTATGACGAACTGCTCGACTGCGGCAGCAAGGGCCTGGTTCGCGCTGCACCGCCAGCACGGTGAGCTCGTCTCCGCGCTTCCAAAGACCTTGCCGCCACGGCTCTTGCGCCCGCCTACTGGTCAATCCATACGGCGTCCGGGCGATCAGAGTGCAGGCGGAGTGAGCCGCGGACACAAGCGAACATCACCCTTGACCACTACCCCTACGGGGTATAGGTTCATTGGTGTTCGGATTGATCCGAGCCATCGGATGTCTCAACGAACTACACCCGTCAACGGAAGGAGCCGTCATGGCTACCAGCACCAAGGAGTACACCGTCCAGGGCATGACCTGCGGACACTGTGAGTCGTCGGTCAAGGAGGAAGTCGGCGAAATCGCGGGCGTCTCCATGGTGGAGGCCTCGAGCAAGACCGGAACGGTGTCGGTCTCCGGCGAGGGCTTCACCGACGAGCAGGTCGTCGCCGCCGTCAAGGAAGCCGGCTACACCGTCACCTCTTGACGCGAAGCGATCTCGCCAGCCCCAGCAGCTGGCGAGATCCCTGGCCCCGAGCACACCACCCGTTCACCGTGAAGGATTGATCCTCGATGACCCAGACTCAACCCTCCCAGATGCACCCCGCGGTGGATCTGATCGACATAGATCTGGGCGTCACGGGCATGACCTGCACTTCGTGCTCGGGGCGGGTCGAGCGCAAGCTCAACAAGCTCGACGGGGTGGACGCCACGGTCAACTTCGCCACCGAGTCCGCGTCCATCTCCTTCGACCCGAGCAAGGTCGACACGGACGCGCTCATCGAGACCGTGCGCGGTGCGGGATACGACGCGTTCACGATGAAGAATGACGACGACCAGGCTGTGGACGCAACTTCCGCAGGTGGCGGCGCCGGTCCCCGAGACCAGATCGAGGAGGCCAGGGAACGCGAGACCGCAGACCTCAAACACCGTCTGATTGTCTCGGCTGCACTCACGGTCCCGGTGGTCTTGCTGAGCATGATCCCGGCACTGCAGTTCACCAATTGGCAGTGGGCCGTGCTGACCATGGCCACCCCCATCTTCTTCTGGGGAGGCGCACCCTTCCACAAGGCCACCCTCGCCAACCTGCGGCACGGCTCGTTCACCATGGACACGCTGGTCTCCATGGGCACGGCGGCCGCCTACCTCTGGTCACTGTGGGCACTGTTCCTCGGCAACGCCGGCATGCCCGGCATGACCATGGAAGTGCATCTGCTGCCCACAAACTCCACGATGGACGAGATCTATCTGGAGACCGCCGCCGTGGTGATCTCCTTCCTGCTGCTGGGCCGCTGGTTTGAAACCAAGGCCAAGGGGCAGTCCTCCGCCGCACTCAAGGCGCTCCTCGACATGGGAGCCAAGGACGCCGCCGTCCTCCGCGACGGCGTCGAGGTCCGCATCCCCGTGGGTCAGTTGAAGGTCGGCGACATCGTCGTGGTGCGCCCGGGCGAAAAGATCGCCACCGACGGTCGCGTCACCGAAGGTTCGTCCGCGATCGACGAGTCCATGCTCACCGGCGAATCCGTCCCGGTTGAGGTCACGTCCGGCTCCACGGTGACCGGCGCAACCATGAACACCTCGGGAAGACTGCTGATCGAGGTCACCCGCACCGGCGAGAACACCACACTGTCCCAGATGGCCAAGCTGGTCACCGAGGCGCAGTCCAAGAAGGCCCCGGTCCAACGACTGGTCGACCGCATCTCGCAGGTCTTCGTGCCCATCGTGATCGTCATCGCGATCATCACCCTGCTCGTGCACTTGTTTGTGGTGGGAGCGGGACTGGCCACCGCGTTCACCGCCGCCGTGGCCGTGCTCATCATCGCCTGCCCGTGCGCACTGGGCCTGGCCACTCCCACCGCACTCCTGGTCGGTACCGGCCGCGGCGCCCAGATGGGACTGCTCATCAAGGGGCCCGAGGTCCTAGAGTCCACCCGGCGCGTCGACACCATCGTCATGGACAAGACCGGCACCGTCACCTCCGGAGTGATGTCCGTCAGCCAGGTCACCACTGCCGCCGGATTCGACCGGACGGATCTGCTGGTCAAGGCCGCTGCGGTGGAGGCCGCGTCCGAGCACCCGATCGCCCAGGCCATCGCCCGCGAGGGTGCAAAGAGTCTGGCGGGCGAGGGCCCCGTGGCCGACAGGGAGGCCGGATCCGCCATTCTGCCGGAGGTCACCGGGTTCACCAATACTGCAGGCCGTGGCGTCACGGGCACCGTCGACGGTGCCGTGGTGACCATTGGTCGCCCTGAGGGCTCCCTGCCGGCGGACCTGCGGACCGCGTTCGACGATGCCCAGAAGCAGGGCGGCACCCCTGTGGTCGCCCAGATCGACGGCACCGTCGCGGCCGTGATCACCGTCCGCGACACCGTCAAGCCCACCTCCGCCGAGGCGGTAGCCGGACTCAAAGCTCTCGGATTGACCCCGTGGCTACTCACCGGCGACAACGCCGGAGCCGCACGTGTCGTGGCCAGCGAGGTCGGCATTGATCCGGCCAACGTGATCGCCGAGGTCATGCCCCACGACAAGGTCGCCCAGATCGAGAAACTGCAGGCCAAGGGCAAGAACGTCGCCATGGTCGGCGACGGCGTCAACGACGCGGCAGCTCTCGCCCGGGCCGAGCTCGGACTGGCGATGGGCGCCGGCACGGACGTGGCGATCGAAGCCTCCGACATCACTCTGATGAACGACGACCTGCGATCCGCCGTGGACGCGATCAGGCTGTCACGCCGGACCCTGGGCACCATCAAGGGCAACCTATTCTGGGCGTTCGCCTACAACGTCGCACTGATCCCCGTCGCTGCGATCGGACTGCTCAATCCCATGCTCGCAGGCGTCGCAATGGCGTTCTCGAGTGTGTTCGTGGTGACCAACTCCCTACGCCTGCGCGGGTTCACCTCAAGCCACGCGACCCCCAACCACGACCAGACCAGGAGCCAGCAATGACGGATACCCCGGACCTCGCCATCGACCCTGCAGCCGAGCACGATGCCGAAGCCGCTGGCTGCGAGACCCACAGTCACCACGGCTACATGAAGGAAAAGGACCGCTACAAGGCCCGGCTCAAGCGGATCGAGGGCCAGGTGCGGGGCATCCACCGCATGATCGATGAGGAGCAGTACTGCATCGACATCCTCACCCAGGTCAGCGCCATCAATTCCGCACTGCGCAACGTCGCCCTCGGCCTGCTCGACGACCACATGCGCCACTGCGTCGCCGACGCAGTGAACGAGTCCGACGAGGCCGCAGAGATCAAATTCAAGGAAGTGGCCGACGCCATCGCCCGCTTCTCCCGCTAAGCGGGGGCGGGTAGGTGCATGGGAGGCCCCGGCAAGGTCGCGAGCAGGATGCTTCGCGGATGTAGCCGAGCCCCGAAATTCGGTGAACACGCCTCACCAACATACCCCGTTGGGGTATAGTTTGCGGGTGGGAAAGCCAATGAACTCGCACGGCAGAAACCAGGAGAGAACATGACATCTGATCGAATTCAGGATCCGGTCGACGCCGCCGGTTAGCTCGACGAACTCGCGGGCCCTATCCCGGGCTGGCAACCCGGTTGTTCCAATCGTCCCAGGCCATCACCGCAGGTCGTCACCGAAAAAGCCTTCGGGTTCGAGCAATGTGGCTACGGAGTCGGGCCAAAGGCAGCTCACCCTGGCCCACGCCCTTGGGCGCCCGAAAGACCAGCAGCGGCGGAGGGTGCTTCCATCGTTCCGAGCGCCCTAGAAGGGAGCCGCCATCATCGTGGCGCCAGCCCGAACCACTCCCCTGACGAACATCTTGAGCAAACCTTCACACAATCTCCACCACAATCCGCTGGCTCACCCACGATCCTGACTGTCGGCCGGACCCCAGAACGCCAGGACGTGCGTCATCACCGACGGGAACGGCGATCCTGGGATGGGCGGTGTCACGAACGTGGTCGGCCGAGCACAGATGTCAGCACGATTCGATACCCTGCGGCGGTATCGGCTCGTGGCCCGGAGCAACTGCTACTTGGCCCCACGGGAAGAGATGTCCATGACCCCTAGAACACATCATGCGCTAGGGCTCACCGCTGTCAGGGAATCATGTTCTTGCTGTTTCACTCCCTCGAAACTCCTGCATATCGAAGCTGCCGGACGCATGCCGCTCGAAGATCACGCCAACCAGGTGGCAATGGACAAGACGGAAGGGACCAAATGAATCAGTCGCACGATCATCATGACCACGCCCACAGTCACGGATCCGGCGGAGCCGCGGCCGGGCACCTCAACGAGCGAGACACGGCGGTAGCTGAGCACCATCACCCGGACGGGCCCCAGGAGACGACGGGCCACGCCCATGCGGGGCAGCATCACGCTGGCCATGAAGACCATGGCGGTCATGCCGGGCACGGAGACCATGTCGGGCAGTTCCGACGTTTGTTCTGGATCATGCTCGTCTTGGCGGTGCCGGTGGTCGGCTTCAATGACATGTTCGCCGACCTCATCGGTTACCAGCTGCCCGACGCCGGATGGGTGCGGTGGGTCTCCCCCGCCCTGGGCACAGTGATCTACCTCTGGGGCGGCCGGCCGTTCCTGACCGGCGCGCTGTCCGAGGTCCGCGCTCGTCAGCCCGGCATGATGCTCCTGATCGGCTTGGCGATCACCGTGGCGTTCATCGCCTCCTGGGGCGCAAGCCTGAGCTTGTTGGATCATGAGCTGAACTTCTGGTGGGAACTGGCGCTGCTGGTAGTCATCATGCTGCTGGGCCACTGGATCGAGATGCGCTCCCTGGCGCACACCACCTCTGCACTCGACTCCCTGGCGGCACTGCTACCCGATGAGGCCGAGAAGGTCGACGGCGACGACGTGGTCACCGTCGCACCGGCCGATCTGGCGGTCGGCGACGTCGTGATTGTCCGCCCCGGTGCTTCTGTGCCCGCCGACGGCAAGATTATCGACGGCTCGGCCAGCATGGACGAATCCATGGTCACCGGCGAGTCCAAGGCGGTCCGCCGTGAGATCGGCGAGCAAGTGGTCGCCGGCACGGTGGCCACCGACTCCGGCTTGCGCGTCGAAGTCTCCGCAATCGGTGACGACACCGCGCTGGCCGGAATTCAGAAGCTGGTGGCCGACGCGCAGGCATCCTCCTCGCGTGCCCAGCGCATCGCCGACACCGCGGCCGGCTGGTTGTTCTGGTTCGCCCTCGCATCGGCGGCGATCACCGCTGTCATCTGGAGTGTTCTGGGGATGCCGGATGCGGCGGTGGTGCGCACGATCACCGTGCTGGTGATCGCCTGCCCGCACGCCCTGGGATTGGCGATCCCGCTGGTGGTCTCGATCGCCACCGAACGCGCCGCCCGCGGCGGCGTACTGATCAAGGACCGCCTCGCGCTCGAATCGATGCGCACCGTCGACGCCGTCCTGTTCGACAAGACCGGCACCCTGACCAAGGGCGAACCCACCGTCACCGGAATCGAACCGATCGAGGGACACACCCAAGACGAGGTACTCGCCCTCGCCGCGGCGGCCGAGAGCGACAGCGAGCACCCGCTCGCCAGAGCCGTGGTCGGGGCCGCAAGGGCCCGCGAACTGACCGTGGCGAAGGCGACCGACTTCTCCTCCTCGCCAGCTGTGGGCGTGAAGGCCACGGTGGAGGGCACCGTGGTCGAGGTCGGCGGCCCCTACCTGCTCGATCAGCACGCACGCGATGAACTGCCCGTCGCCGATCAGTGGCGTACCGAGGGCGCGATCATCCTGCACGTCCTCGCCGAGGGCCGGGTGATCGGCGCGCTGCGGTTGGCCGATGAGATCCGGCCCGAGTCCCGTGACGCCGTCGACGCGCTCCATGCTGCCGGTGCGCAGGTCGTCATGATCACCGGCGATGCTCAGGCCGTCGCTGACACCGTCGCCGCCGAGCTCGGCATCGACCGGGTCTTCGCCGGGGTCCGGCCAGAAGACAAGGCCGCCAAAGTCGCCCAACTCCAGCACGAGGGCCGCAAGGTCGCCATGGTCGGCGACGGGGTCAACGACGCGCCCGCACTGGCCCAAGCCGATGTGGGCATCGCCATCGGCGCCGGGACCGACGTGGCGATCGGCTCCGCCGGCGTCATCCTGGCCTCATCGGATCCCCGCTCTGTGCTCTCGGTCATCGAACTCTCCCGGGCGAGCTACCGCAAGATGAAGCAGAACCTGTGGTGGGCCGCCGGCTACAACCTCGCCGCCGTGCCTCTCGCCGCTGGAGTGTTGGCTCCGGTTGGATTCGTGCTGCCCATGAGCGTCGGCGCCATCCTCATGTCGCTCTCAACAGTCGTTGTCGCTCTCAACGCCCAACTGCTGCGCCGCCTCGACCTGCGTCCAGAATCCGTCACAAGAGCGATGGAGCGAGGATAAACACGATGAACACCAGACACCACTCGCGGCGACGAGTCACGTCCGCTTTCCTTGCTGCCGCCGCGTTGACTCTCGCCGGCTGCTCGACCGGACCGTCCGAGAGCGCTTCGACAGAACCACCCGTCACCTCGTTGGAGTCCTACGGCCTCGCCGGTCTCGATGCGACCCAGATCATCGAGAAACTCGACACCATGCCGGTGGCCGATAGGCCGGATGATCTGATCGCCTCGGTGCAGCCGAACGAACTGGCCTTGACCAGTGGCGATGTGAGCCTCGCAACGATGCCTATGCCAGATGACCAGTTCTATCTGTCAGTGGCGCCCTACAACACCAGCACCCACCCCTGCCAGTTCCACAGCCTGACCACCTGCCGCGGTGAGATGGCCACCGAGGAGGTGCACGTCACCATCACCGATACCGCCACCGGAGACACCCTCATCGACGAACCACGCACCACCTATGACAACGGCTTCCTCGGATTCTGGCTACCGCGAGACATCACTGCCACGCTCACCATCGATTACGACGACAAGTCGGCCACTATTCCGATCGCCACCGGAGACCAGGACCTCACCTGCCTGACCACCATGAGACTCGCCTGACAACCCCCCCGCCGGGTCGCGGCCACCGGCCGGCAGGGAAGGAGGTGCGTCCCGCATGGGCCACAGCACCGACAGTCAGAGGTAGCGGCAGATCGTCTCGGCTTGGCAGGTCGCAGGGTCCACTGTGCGATTGGCGGACTGGAGCTGGGCGACTGCCTGACGCAGCTGCAAGAGGTCGGCTATCTGCTGGTCGATCTCGTCCAGTCGAGTCACCAGGAGCGTGTCGACGTGAGCGCAAGGTGCCTGTCCGTCATCGCGAATCCGGAGGATCTCACCGATGCGGGCAAGCGATAGTCCCGCGCTCTGGCCCCGCCGGATAAAATCGAGCCGGGAGATGACGTGCTCGGGGTAGTCACGGTAACCGTTGAGGGTTCGTTGTGGGGGCGGGAGCAGGCCCACGGATTCGTAGTAGCGAAGGGTTTTCGGAGTGGTGCCCGCCGTGGCAGCCAGTTCGCCGATCCTCATTGAAATTACCGCTCCTTCGAGACCGCCTGGTTTGACCTTCCAGTGCGCTGGAAGGTCCATCCTAATGAGCGAAGAAAGAGAGGGGCCATCTGATGGAACCGGGTTTCGAATTCGATTTGGCGGTGGTGGGCTCCGGCGGGGCAGCCATGGCGGCCGCTATCACCGCTCGGCAGGCCGGCAGGACGGTGCTGGTGATCGAGCGCGGCACCATCGGCGGCACCTGCGTGAACATCGGGTGCGTCCCGTCCAAGACGCTGCTGGCCGCTGCCGGCACCCGCCAGGCCGCACTGACCAATCCCTTCCCCGGGGTCCCCACCCTTGCCCGGGACGTTGATCTGGGAGCGCTGGTCAAGCAGAAGGACCAGCTGGTCACTCGACTGCGAGAGACCAAGTACGCCGACGTCGCGAACGCCCATGGCTTCGAAATCCGCCGTGGGGAGGCTTCCTTCCTCGATCCCGACACTCTGGTGATCGATGGGGATCCGGTGGCGGCCGGTTCGGTGGTACTGGCCACCGGAGCAGAACCGGCACTACCGAAGGAGGTAACCGGGCTGGACGAGGTGGAGCATCTGACCTCGACCACCGCCATGGAATTAACTGAACTGCCCGACTCCATGATCGTCATCGGCGGTGGCTACGTCGGTATCGAACAGGCCCAACTCTTCGCCCATCTGGGCACCCGGGTGACCATCATCGGCAGGATCACCCCTGCTGCCGAGCCGGAACTGGTCGCCATCCTTCGCCAGGCCCTGGCCCAGGACGGGATCACGGTGGTCGAAGAGCACGCCACCTCTGTCGACCGGCAGCACGCACAGGTCACAGTCCGCACCGCTTCGGGCCGCAGCCACTGCGCAGAGCGTCTACTGGTGGCCACCGGGCGTCGCCCGTCCACAGACCGCCTCAACCTGCCAGCCGCAGGAATCACCACCGACCCGGACGGATTCATCCTCGTCGACGAGCATCAGCGCACCACCAACCGGCGCGTCTTCGCCGCCGGTGACGCCACCTCGGCACCCCAGTTCGTCTACGTCGCTGCTGCCACCGGAAAAGCCGCCGCCGCCAATGCCCTTCGCACCGATCCGCAGGGCCCAGGCGAGGTCGTCGACTACACCGGACTGCCAGCGGTGATTTTCTCCCGCCCCCACCTGGCCACCGCCGGGCTCACCGAGGCCGCAGCCCGGGCCGCCGGGCACCGCTGCCAAACCCGGGTGATGAGCTTCGAAGACCTGCCGCGCGCCTTAGTCGACCAGGACACCCGCGGGGCGATCAAAATGGTCGCCGAAACAGAAACCGGAAGAATCCTCGGACTCAGCGCCATCGGAGACCACGCCGGAGAAATCATGCTCGCGGCGACCTACGCCATCACAGCCCGGATGACCACCCGCCAGATTGCCGACATCTGGGCCCCGTATTTGACCACTTCTGAAGTCCTGCGCCTGGTCGCAGGCACCTTCCACACCGAACTACCCACCTCCTGCTGCGCCTGAACACCGCCTCCACGTGGGGGCTTGGCCATTCGCGATCGAGGTATCCTGCCGCCTGGGCTTCGAGTCGAGGAGGATGACGTCATGCCGAAGGACGTCAATCCCGTTACTGAACCACCCCACCAAAGCGAACAAGGTGCCCTGGCGCGAACTGCTCTGGTCGTCTCCGTCGTACTGCTGGCCACGGCGGACCTCGGAGCTAAGACTTGGGCGGGCGGAGCACTGGCCGACGGCCATACGGTGGACCTGGGACTAATGCAGCTGCGCCTGGGCTTCAACTCCGGGGTGGCGTTCAGCCTCGGCGATGGCCTTCCCGCCGGCGTCGTTCTCGCCATCACTGGACTCATCATCGGTGCGCTGGCGATCTTCGCCTGGCGGGCCACCCGCACCGCAACGCGCACAGTACGACTGGCGCTGGCCCTGATCCTGGGCGGAGCTGTGGCCAACTTCATCGATCGCGCCACCGACGGGGTGGTGACTGACTACCTGCACACCGGTTGGTTCCCTACCTTCAACCTCGCCGATGTCTTCATCACCGGTGGCGCTGTGGTGCTGATCGTGGCCACCCTTACCGGCCGCGACAGGATCGAGGTGTGGGAGACGCCAGAAGTTGCGGCCCGGCAAGTCAGGGGACCTCATGACAACTGAGGTGGCCGCGGCAGCATCGGCCTTGTGGTTCGGTCTCGTGGCCGCGTTCGGGGTGCGCTCCTAGCGCCTCCATCAGAGCACCGCTTTCGCCGACCTGCGCGACCTGCGCGGCCTGCGCGGCCTGCCCGGATCAGTCGAGTGGTTGAGGTGGGAGCTGGTGACGTCAGGTCTTGCGTGCCGACCGCGAGACGAGTCCGAGTTACACCGAGATTCTGCGACAGATGCTCACAGTGGCTGACCCACGCTCAGGGCGGCAGCGCTATCCCCGCTGCATTTCCGCCGATCCCGAGCCCGCTTGGTCGGCAGCCAGTCGATGCAGTTGCGCTCGCCTCTAGTTCGGCCGTACCTGACTGCTCAGGTGCCGACGTGGCCGCACCCGGCCGGTGCGGTGGCCGGCTCTGTCGTTTCTACAACCCACCCACGGCCGGTGGGTTGGACCAAAGCGCGGCATTATAGAGTCCTGGCTAGCCGTTGCAGCCCGAAACGCGCCGTAAATAATCCACGCCGGTGCGACGCTCCGTTTGGACAACAGGGGCGGTCGCGGTTCAGGTGCGTGGAGTTACATGGATGTGAGTGAGCTATGCGTAGGACTCCCTTCGTCGCGGTGATCGCCGCGGTCGCCCTGGGCCTGGCCGGGTGCACCTCGGAGAACACCGAGACCGGGACGGAGACGACCGCAGCCTCGACCGTCGGCGCGGCGCCCCTTGTGGTGGAGGATGCGTGGGTCAAGGCCACTGATGTCAATGGGGGCACTGAACACGGCGAGGCCGCCACTGGTGACCCCGGTTCTGCTGACCCGAATGCGCACGGCGACGGTGGCGCGATGGCACCGGTGTTTGGGATCGTGCGGAATCAATCCGATGAGGATGTCCGCTTGGTCGAGGTGGCCTCCGTGGTCTCCGGTGAGGCCGAGTTGCATGAGACCGTCTCGGGGGCGGCGGGTGGCTCGATGATGCAGGAGCGAGAGGGCGGCTTTGTCATCCCGGCAGGTGGAGAGCTTGTGTTCGAGCCTGGCGGGAACCACATCATGCTGATGGGCGTGCACGAATCGATCCGCACGGGTCAGGATGTCGCCGTGACCCTCACATTGGAGAACGGCGATACGAGCGAGATCGTCGCCTCCGCGCGGTCGTTCGAGGGGGGCAATGAGCAGTACCAGGGCGGAGAGTGACCGGCAATGGGTGACAGTAACGGCCGCTCGGCGTTGAATCGCAGATCCTTCCTGGTCGGCGGTGCGGCTCTCACCGGTGGTGCCGCTGTCGCCGG
This sequence comes from Dietzia sp. UCD-THP, assembly GCF_000349585.1. Lineage (NCBI taxonomy): Bacteria > Bacillati > Actinomycetota > Actinomycetes > Mycobacteriales > Dietziaceae > Dietzia > Dietzia sp. UCD-THP. Next base: position 112,008 of record NZ_KB714668.1, on the reverse strand, counting down.
AGGAGCTGCGGGGTGGGGAGTTGGTGGGCGCACCGCGACCGCGCGGACCCCTGATCGCGACGCGATAGCCAACTCCCGGGCCGTCGGCGCGGCCACCGAGCCTTTCCATGGTGACCGTCAGTCCGGCATCACCACGGCGCCGCAGGCGCATGCGGCGTATATGGCATTCGATCTGCGAGACGGTGTTCGCCGCACCGACCTCATCGGCGTACTGCGAGCTTGGACGCAGGACGCGGCCCGGCTCACGCAGGGGCGCGGCGGTCTGGCCGACCTGCAGCACGAGTTGGCTGAAGGACCGTCCCGGTTAACGGTGACCATCGGCTTCGGCCCGGAGCTGCTCGGCAAGATCGGTCTTGGAGACCGCACCCCGGAGTGGTTGCAGCCGCTACCGGACTTCCCGCAGATCGACCGGCTCGAGGACCGGTGGTCCGGCGGCGATCTGCTGCTGCAGGTCTGTGCCGACGATCCGCTCACCGTCGCCCACTCGGCCCGGATTCTGTCCTCGGGTGTTCGCGACGCGGTTCTTCAGCGGTGGGCGCAGCGAGGGTTCCGTCGTGCCGTGGGCACCGACCCGTCCGGGCAGACACAACGCAACCTCTTCGGGCAGATTGACGGCACCGCCAATCCCGCGCCGGCCGATGCCGACTACGACCAGTTGTTGTACTCCGATGGCGCCGACCGGCGATGGATGCGGGGCGGTACCTCCCTGGTGCTGCGTCGTATCCGGATGACGATGGACACCTGGGAGGAGATCGAACGGAGCTCCCGTGAGCTCACGATCGGACGGAAACTCGACTCGGGCGCGCCATTGACCGGTGCCACTGAACACGATCCCGCTGACTTCGAGGCGATTGACCAGACCGGGTTGACCGTCATCCCCACCGAGTCACACATGGCCCGGGCTCGGCCGCGGGTCCGGGCCGAGACGATTCTGCGACGACCGTACAACTATGACGATGTCCCGGATTCCGGCCAGATCAGCAATTCTGGTCTGTTGTTCGCGTCCTACCAGGCCGACCCGGTACGTCAGTTCGTGCCGATCCAGCAGCGACTGGCAGAGCAGGACATGCTCAACACCTGGACGGTCCCGATCGGCTCCGCCGTTTTCGCGATCCCACCGGGGTGCCACGAGGGCGGCTACGTCGGCGAGAGCGCATTGGAGGGATAGCCGCACGCAACCACCGGGAGTTACGGTCGCCGTCCCGCTCGATTCGGGTCTGGGCCGCCTTCGTCTCGTGGGTCGATCGCGCTCCGGTTGCCCGCCTCACCGCCGAAGCAACGGCTGCCCGATTATCATCCAGTGATCACGTCGGGGCACGCATGAGTTAGAAAGCGGACAATCTGTTGAGTAAGAATCTGAAGCTCTCGCTAGCGCTGATCACGGCTGCGCTGGTCGTCCTGGTGGTGGCCTTACTGGCTGCCGGGAACGATTCCGGCTCCGAGCAGGCACGTCCTGATGACAGTCCGGGCACCGGAGTGTTGGTGCGTGAGGACAGTCCCCGACTGTCTGAGGGCGGTGACGCCGTCTTCGTTGAGTTCCTCGATTTCGAATGCGAAGCCTGCATCGCGCTCTATCCGACAATTGAGGACCTCCGCGAGCAGTACGGAGACCGGGTGACGTTCGTGGTGCGCCACATGCCCCTGCACGACAACTCTATGGCGGCGGCCCTGGCCGCCGAGGCCGCCGCCGAGCAAGGCCGGTTCGAGGCCATGTACCGCAAGTTGTTTGACACTCCCGAGCAGTGGGGCCACCAACAAACCCCGCAAATGGACACATTTTTCGGCTATGCCGAGGAACTGGGGTTAGATATGGAGCGCTTCGAGAGCGCATACAACGACCCGGCCACCCTCGAGCGCATCGAGCAGAGCAAGCAGGACGGTCAGAGCCTCGGGGTCAGTGGCACGCCGACCTTCTTCCTGGACGGGGAGCGCCTCGAGCCGACCAGCGTCACCGATCTCGAGAACAGCATCAATGCTGCCCTCGAATAGCTCAGCCACCCCGGTCGCACACTCCACCAACGCCGGCCCGGATCAGTACCCCCACCGCAGGCTCGCGGTGGTGCTGATCGTTGGTGGGCTCATCGGCCTGGTCGCGGCGGTAGTGCTGCTGGTGGAGAAGATCGCGCTGATCGAGAACCCGGGCTACGTCCCGTCCTGCAGCATCAACCCTGTCCTGTCCTGCGGGTCGGTGATGACCACCGCGCAGGCCGAGGCCTTTGGCATCCCCAATCCGATCATCGGCATCGCCGGATTCGCCGCCACCACGGCCCTGGGTGCTGCGCTCCTGGCGGGGGGAGCATTTCAGCGCTGGCTGTGGGCCAGCATCCAAGTAGGCGTCACCTTCGCGGTGGTGTTCATCCACTGGCTCATCTACCAAAGCTTGTACAGCATCGGTGCCCTGTGCCCGTACTGCATGATCGTCTGGGCGGTGACCATACCGATCTTCTGGTACTGCACCCTGTGCAATCTTCAGCCACTACGCCGCAGCGATTCGGCGGGTCTTGCGCGCCTCATCGCCGTAGTTACCGAATACCGGGGCGCGATACTTACCGCCTGGTACCTACTTGTCCTGCTGCTCATCACGCACCGCTTCTGGGACTACTGGACCACCCTCGTCTAGAAACGCTCGCCGAACAGCAGATCGCGTTCCGCGAGTCAGTCCTCGGCTCACTCGGGGGCGGCACACCGCAGTCTGCGCAGGCGCTCCCAGATCAAAGCAGCGCACGCCGGATGGCTCTCGGACCCGGTCCCCCGCCCGCTGTCCAACTCCTCGTACAGCTATCGACTGCTGTCGCAGACGATCAGGCGCGGTTGCCTCCACGCGAGCTGCGTCGATACTCGGATGCGAACCGGTCACCGTAGCGATCACGCATGGCCGCCGCTACGAGCCGGTCTGAGTCCGCGGCCTCGTCCGATGGACCATCGTCTCCAACCGTGGCCGCGGGAGGGCCCGACGGGGCCTGCGACGCTGTGGTGTCCTGCCCGGGACCTGCTGCCCGGTTCCCGCCCTTGCGTGGCCGCGCCGCGGCGGCATCGTTGTCCTCGTCGTCCAGACGACGGCGCTGACGTATCTCGCTCCACACGAAGTAGCCCAGGCCGATGGGAGCGAGGACCCCGAAGGCCATCCACTGCAGGCCGTACGACAAGTACGGACCCGACTCGGTGGACGGCACTGGCATCGGTTCCAAAGACCCGGGCTGCCCACCGGCGAGCTGGAGATAATAGGGCGACAAGTCGGTGCCGAGGAGGTCCCCGATGACGGGGGGGTCGATGTTGCGCACCATGTTCCAATCGTGCAGAACGATGGGTTGGGCGGGAGCATCCATCGGGATCCTGAGGCGGGCGATGATGGTCAGCTGGCCCGTCGGCGCGGACGGGAAGTCCGGGACCGCGTTGTCGTCGCCGACGCGGACCCATCCGCGGTTGACGAGCAGGGAGTCACCACTGTCGGTGCGGAATGCACGAAGTGCCTGGTACACGAGTTCACCGTCGACGGACTGCATCCGCAACAGGACATCCTCCATGGGCAGGTAACTTCCGCGCGCAGTAACCAGATGCCACTCGGAATCACCGAGAGATCCCTCCCGCCGGATCACTTCGTCCAACGGAACCGGCCCTGCCACGCTGCTCTCAACGAGCTGGCATTGCGTGCCTTGAGATCCTCGTACTTGTTCAACTGCCAGGGGGCAAGCATCGTGAAGCACAGGTAGGCGAAGAGGCTGATGAACAGAAGGGTGATCAACCATCCCGGCTTGAGCATGCGAGAGAACCGTTTCACCTGCCAAACAGTAATCGTGCCGGCTGTCCGATCACCCTGCGCATCACCACGGCGACGGGAGCCGGCTGCACGGGCCTGTCGGAAAACTGGGCTGACCGGGGGGCGCGCACCTCATTTACGACCTGTCCGGTGCCCTGGTGGTCCGTGATCAGCGTCGTCAGGTTTTCGACCTCCCGCCGATCGAACATGCTCGCCATCGAGCACCGCGCCCAGCGGCGCGCATGTTCATGCGGAGTAGTGACTACCGCTGCGTTCCCGGCCGAGGCCAGAGCCCCGGTGTGTTACGGGCCCGGCGTGGCTGCGCTGGGCGCCTACCTACTGGGCCGCCAGCACCTTCCGGTTGACCGGCGTTCCGCAGAATTCGGTGGTTCTGAAGCCATTCCGGGGTGTTCGCAACGCTGTGCCCTGCACGGGCATGTTGAGGTCTAGCAATTCGTGTCGACTCTGCCCGTGTCACCTAACCCCCCAAGCAGAAACGCGGGACTCATGACCGAATGGGACACTTGAAGAGCGCCCTGGAGTCTCGCCCCCAGCAGCGTCCGGGACCGTAGCCTGATTAGGCGTCGTTGGAGCCGATGACTGCTCGCAGAGCAACGGGCGTGCCAGCCTAGCTGCAATCAGATACCGACCTAGGAGATCAGCAATGATCGCATTGACCACGTGGACGGGCGGCATCCTCACCGCCACCGGACTCATCGCCTACTTCACCACCGGGATGGAGAGTGCCACCTCGCTGATACCGGCGTTTATCGGTGTGCTGCTGCTCATCGCGGCGTTCATCGCGAGCCGCGTCCCGAACGCCAGCCGAGGGGTGATGATCGCAGCGCTCGTCATCGCCGTGCTCGGGGCACTGGGATCTCTCATGCCGCTTGCCGACCTCGGCGCGTTGTTCGCCGGAGATGCAGAGCGGCCTGCTGCGGTAATCGTCAGCGGGATCATGCTGATCGTGCTCGTCGTGTACTTCGTGGCGGGCCTTCGTCAGATCCTGACCACTCGCGAAACGGGGCCAAAAGCAAATTGACAAAGACCCCGGCCTTTCGCGGTGGGGTGAACATCGGGAGGAAGATTCCCGCGGATCGTGAATCGGGGCGCTCGCCTCGCACCGCGGCTGACGCGGGTTGCCGGGGTCGAGAGCGTTCAGGACGTAGTCGGGGGCGCGGGGATCGGCCACGGCAACGTGCTCGGAGAGGTTCTGCTCGCAGCCGTCCTGGACCACCACGTTGGTCGCCATCGAACCGGGGGCCAGGCCCGACGTGTACGGCAGGACGACCTCGACGTACCGGGTAGCCCGTTGAGGTACCGCACGCCCGGCGCGTACGGAGTCCCGTCGGCCCACAACTCCTGCAGCACGAGCGAGCCCGGCAGCATCTGCGTGAGGAGCACCGCAACCAACTCGACGCCGCCGGTGGAGGCGGTAAGCATCTGGTCCGGTCACCGGCCTGCTGATCGAATCCCGTACGACTCAGCTCAATGACCGCGATATCAAGACGGTCCGCGGAACCCCGGTTTTCGCTCCCAGCCGGGACACGCTTCCACGTCGCGCACGCGGCCGGAAACCAGGAACCACTCCTGCCAGCGTTCCGGAGAATTCTCCGGTTCTGGAGTCATTTCGGAGTGGGCGCAACGCCGTGACCTGCAGGGGCTTGTTTGAGATCTAGTAAGTCGGGGATTCCCCGAAGAAATGCACTACCGCGCGGGGTTGCAACGCCGGCCCGGAAATTGGCGAACACCAGCACGCGCTCCCCCGCGGGGAGGCGGTCGGCACGCCCGAAGTGGACGGTGCTAGACGAGGACTCCTTGGGCCGCGAGCCACGGCACCGGGTCGACCCACTGACCGGCGGCGGTCTGTACGCGAAAGTGCAGGTGGGGGCCGGTGGAGTCTCCGCGGTTGCCGACGGTTCCGATCACTTCACCGGCGTTGACCCGCTGGCCGACGCTGACGTAGTTCTGGTCGTTGTGGCCATATTCCAGCAGTTCGCCGTCATCTGTGCGGATGCGGATCCAGATGCCGTACCCGGCGGCGGGGCCAGCGGCTTCGACAACGCCGCTCTTGGCGGCGTAGAGCGGCGTACCAATCGGCGCACCGAAATCAGTGCCGTTATGGAAGCTGCCCCAACGCGAGCCGAACCCCGAGGTGATCACGGCCTCCGTAGGGGCATGTGCGCCGCCGATCTGCGGACTCCCGGCGCTTTCTCCGAGGGAGCCGAGTCCGAGTCCGGCGGCGTACTGCCGGACCTCACTTGGGGCGAGGCCGAACTGCTCCCCGATCCTCTGGATCTCGGCGGGGCCGATGCCGAACTGCTCGGCCGCGGACTGGATCGCCTCGACGACCTGGGCCTGATCGATCGCGACGGGTTGAGCGGCGGCGGCTGGCGCGAAAGCCAGACCAAGGCCGCCCGAGAGGGCTACGCCGACGACGGCGCTACCAACAAACCGCGACACCGTCGCGGTTTCGCTGGCCACACGATGGCGGCCGCCGGCCAAAGTCGCGCTGCGCACGCCCAAACGCTCGGTGAGCTCTGCGACGGTCACGGGCCGGGTGGAGTCGATCATGGGGCTGTCTCCATCGTTCGGGGTGATGTGTTCCCGCGACGTCTAGGCGATGCGGGTGACCGATTTCGTCGGCAACACGACCCAATATAACAACTCGGTATCGATCGTGTCACCCCTCAGCGCGTAATTCGTGATCATCGCCAGCCCCAGTGCGCCCAGATCGACTCCCGGTCGGGGAGAAGTCGTCTCCACCTCGGAAGCTCAGCCAGCGCCTAACCCTGGCGGAGCTGTCACCTCACTGGTCCTCTCTGTGACGGTCGTCTCGGCCGTGCATCTGCCTTGCGACCCGGTTGGTCAGCCACTACCTTTAACCGGGGTCAGGTCACGAAACGATTACGGTTAGACGACGACGGGATTCGGTAGCAGTGGAGAAGCGAGCAGGACCGAAGCACGCCTCTCAGTCGACCAGCCCCCCGCGGCGCCGCCGCGGAGCCCATCGCCGGCCTTCACCGAACAACCACCGCAGTATCGCCGCGGTCGTGGCCCTGGCCGCGGGTGCCTCTATTGCCGCGGCGGCGCCCACCAGTGATCAGCAGATCGTCCTCCTCGCGACCGACGAGCACCCGACCGGTGGCGCCGCTGACGCGCACACCAAAGATGCCCTGGCCGCGACCCCCTCGGCTCCGCTCCCCCTCACCTCCGATGACGCGAACGTGTCAGGCGAGCCGGGACCCACCGCCGCGGGTTTCGTCGCCAGTCTGCAGAGGGGCACCGAACTCAACTACGAGCGTGAGATTGCCGAGGAGCAGGCGCGGCGTCCCGTTGTCGCCCTCCCGGCGGTAGGCGTCTCAACGTCCTCCTTCGGCCCCCGATGGGGCACGTCCCATTCGGGTCTCGATGTCGCCAACGCCATCGGCACACCGCTGTTCGCCGCGACCGACGGAATCGTCATCGATTCAGGCCCGGCCTCCGGTTTCGGCATCTGGATTCGGATCATGTCGCCGGACGGCTTCATGACCGTCTACGGCCACAATGAGAGCAATACCGTTCAGGTCGGTGACACTGTCGTCGCTGGTCAGCAAATCGGCGTGATGGGCAACCGCGGCTTCTCCACCGGCCCACACGTGCACTTCGAGGTATGGGCCGACGGCGGCTCGCGGGCTGTCGATCCGTCGGCATGGCTGGCAGAACGGGGCATCATGGTCAACTCGGGGTCGGGCAGCAGCGCCCTATGACGCCTGAACTCTGACGGCGCAGGCTGGCCGACAAGGCCCTGGCTCCCCCACACTGGGCTTCTAACTGTGACGAACAACTGACAAGACGACGCCCACCGGCACACTCACTGCGAGGCTGGCAATGACAATCCGGTAGAGCACGAGATACCACGTACGCGGGCGCGCGTGACGCACAGTGGCCAGGAACAACGTGAGCGATATCAGCAACAGCACACCGCCCGCGGCCACCACGATCACGGAGCCGGTCAGGGTGCCACCGAGTACCGCACTGTTGGCCAAGTTGTAGGCGAGAAGCTGGACAACACGCAGGCGACCGAACAGTGTGCCGCCAGTAAGCAGTGCCTGTCCGACGCCCAGCCCTACCTGGGCCACCCCCGCAACTAGCACCAGGTAGGCCGCCACCCAGGAACCCTCATCGAAACCGGTGGGACCGGTGACCGCGGCGACAAGGCCGCCCGCGATGATGGCGGTGAGGCCGACGAGCACGAATTCTCGCATCGCCCGCCAGTGCGAGCGTGTGAACTCGGCCTGATTACGTGCGCTGTGACTCAGTTCGTCGCCCATTCTCTGTTTCCCCTCGCCGTGATCGGTGTCGTGGTCCTGGTAGCGGGGTTGCTCGCCACTGAGGTGGAGACCACCGGGTTGTCGCACCCGCCGGTTGGTGGGGTTGGGGATGTTGCGGCGGGCGGCCATCTCGTTCATGGGCTCGCTCCTATCGCCGACGTGCCTGGGGGACGAACAAGGGGGTGTGAGGGAACCATCCTCGACGACGAGGGTCCGCTTGTCCCCTACTTCCGGTCGGTCTGGGACATCTCGCGGAGCATGTCGTTATAGGCCTTGAGCTCGGCGTCGTCGTCCCGCTCGGCCTGCCGCTCCCCCCTCCGCGCCTCACGCATGTCCGTCTGGAACCACTGCCAGGCCAGGGCGAGCATGACGATGAACAGCGGGATCTCCCCCGCCGCCCACGCCACCCCGCCGCCGACCTGCTGGCTCTGCAGCAGATCCGGGACCCAGGGCAGCCCGATCCCCGAGTACCAGCTCTCGGCCAGCACGGTCTTGTAGTTCATGAGCACGATGCCGAAGAAGGCGTGGAACGGTAGCGAACCGAGCAGCACCATGAGCTTGTAGAAGGGCGAGAAGTGCCGCGGCGCCGCGTCCACGCCGATGATCACCCAGTAGAACAGGTAGCCGCTGATGAGGAAGTGCACGTTCATGAACATGTGGCCCAGGTGCTCGGAGGCCAGCGTCTCGTAGAACCCTCCGAAGTAGATCAGGTAGAACCCGGCCACGAACTGCACCGAGGCGACGATCGGGTGGGTGAGGAATCGGGAGAGCGGGTTGTTGATGAACTCCACGGTCCACTCGCGTGGTCCCGGCGGGTTGCCGCGGCCCGCCGCCGGGAGCGCCCGCAGTGCCAGTGTCAGCGGCCCGCCTAGGGCGAGCAGGACCGGAACGAGCATCGAGATGAGCATGTGCCCGACCATGTGGCTGGAGAAGTCGGCCATCATGTACATCCCCATACCGGAGCTGGTGGTCAGGAACAGCAGCACGCACCCGAGCACCCACGCCACGGTTCGTCCCACCGGCCAGGAGTCGCCGCGTCGGCGCAGGGTGATCAGCCCCCATACGTAGAGGCCGAGCAGGATCACCGAGGCCAGACCCAGCACCAGGTCGAAGCGCCACAGACCGAACACCGTCTCGAAGGAGAACGGCCCCGGCAACTCAAAACCCAGCAGCGACTCCTGCCGGGTGGGCACATAGAGCGGTGCCGGGGGCGGGGTGCGGCCGAGCGAGACCGACAGACCCAGGGTGCCCGCCATGATCACCGTTTCGACCAGTCCGATTCGTAGCAGCGTGCCGCGGTCCACCGGGGCGTTGGCCGACGTTCCCTCGATGCGGTTGATGATGCGCCGGCGCACCGCCAGCCCGAACACCGCCAACAGTGCCAGGCACAACGCTTTGGCCACAATCAGCAGCCCGTAGGTCGAAGACAACAGGTCGGCGGGGTGCAGACGGACCAGCCCGTTGATGATCCCGGTCAGCCCGAGCGCGACGATCGCCACCGTGGCCACCACCGAATAGCGGCGCAATGAAAGCGCTACCCGGCCCCCGCCACGCATCGCGTGGGCGATCACCGCGACGAGCCCACCGACGTAGAACGCGGCAGCGAACAGGTGGATAATCAGCGAGTTGGCGGCGATGTCGTGGGCGGTGCCGCCCGAGGCGTGGCCCGTCGCGGCAACGGGCAGGAGCGAGAGCACCGTGACCCCCAGCCAGATGACCGACCAGCGCCAGCTCACGGTGAGCCGCTGCCCGATCCCGGCGACCAGTGCAATGATCGCGGCCCAGCGCCACGAGGACGCCACCTCGATCTGAGTGATCGCCACGATCCACTGGTCCGGCGGCAGGGACTGCCAGAGCGTGCGCCCGGACACATCCGACAGGGTCAGCGGGATGAGCAGGGCCGCCGCGATCGCCCACGCGATGTTGATCCACGAGGAGATCTGCTGTGCGCGGTAGCCGTCCACGTCGAGGGTCTTGTCTTTCTGCGGCGGGGTGAAGAACGCGGCGAACAGCGCCATTCCCACCGCCACCGATGCCAGCAGCTCGGCGATCGCGCGGACCGCCGGGAGCCCGGCGGTGGTGAGCAGGCCCGGGTTCGGGACGCCGAGGAGCTCGAGTGCCAGGTCCGTGGACATTCGCGAGAGCGGGACCACCACACCTGCCGCCACGACCGCGAGCAGCACCACGACCGGCACCACACCGCGGGTACGCAGCGGTCTGGCGGTGGCGGAAGCTTTGGACGAGGGTGCCTTCGACGACGGCGACATGATCCCTATCGTAGGAAGCGGGTATCCCGGGGTCCGATTCGCGCCTGCTCTGCGCACCCCCGTGACCGGCGACGTTTCATGCGGGCCGTCCACCTGCCGGCGGACTAGCGGGCCTGCTCGCATGCGCCCACTCGGCCGCCGCTCTCTCGGACTCCGGGCCTCAGCTGATCAGACAGTCTCGGGTTCGGGCGGTGATCGCGTGGGTCGGCCAGCCTGCCGAGGCCTTCAGGGTCGTACCTTCACCCGCATTGGTGGCCGTCTCCGCGCCCGCCGATCCCTTTCCTGCCGCCGCGCCGAGCAAGTCCGCTGGCCGGACCCGCACTACCCATCGTGCAGAAATGTGAACCGTTCATCTCCGGCTCGTAGCGGGTCAAGCGTGTCGGACTGCGGGAGATTCACGGTCACGCACGGCGGCAGTCTCCAGTTGAATGGTGGCATGGTCAATGGAGACGGGGAAATGCTCCTTGACGCAGGTGAGGATCTCCTCCAGGATCTGCGGGGCGTGACCGGATTCGAAGCACTGATCATCGATCACGACATGCGCGGAGATGACCGGCAGGCCGGTCCCAATCATGGATGCGTGCAAGTCGTGCACGTCCCGAACATGGTCCAGCTCCAGTATGTGATCCCGAACCTCATCCAGATCGAGCCCCGTAGGCGCGTACTCCATCAGCACCCGAACCGTCTGCCGCAGAAGCGTGAACGCGCGCGGGATGATCAAGGCGGCGATGAACAGCGCGGCAATGGTGTCGGCTCGCTGGAAACCGGTGGTGTTGATGACGATCGCCGCAACGATCACCCCCACCGACCCCAAAGCGTCGTTGAGCACCTCCAGAAATGCCGCCCGCATGTTGAAGTTGTCGCCTCGCCTGGAGGCCAGCACCACAATGGCGGCGATATTGGCGATCAGGCCGATCACGCCGAACACCAGCAGTTCGGTACCGGGCACGTCCGCCGGCTCGAAGAGTCTGCGGACGCCTTCGATCGCGGCATAGCTACCGACGACGATCAGCAGGACAGCTTGCCCTAGTGCGGCGATGACTTCGATCCGGGCGAATCCCCAGGTCCGTTTACTGCTCGGTGGACGCAGCATCATCGTCGCGGCTATGACCGCAACCAACAATCCCGACGCATCAGCCAATGCATGAGCGGTGTCGGTCAACAACGCGAGACTGCCAGTGACCACGCTGCCCACCGCTTGGGCCACCACGATGATCGCGGTGATGCAGAACGCGATCAGCAGCCGACGACGCGTCCCGCGATCGGCCTGGGGAGAAGTACTTCCATGGTCGTGACCGTGGCTATGCCCCATCTCGACTCACTCCTGCCCGAGGTCAAGGTCGGGGTGGTCCTGGTGATCGCGCAGCGACGGCGACACCCCGGACGCACTCAACAGCGCATCGGCGGCTTCCACCAGGTCCGCCAGCCGGGCCGGCTCAGCCAGCGAGAACCACGAGGAGCGCCCCTCGATCCGCATTCTGACTAACCCGCAATCCCGCAGGCAAGCCAGGTGCTTGCTCACCGTGGACTGTGCCAGATGCATGTGATCGACCAGATCCCGAACCCGATGCTCACCACTGACCAGATGCTCCAACAACGCCAGTCGAGTTGGTTCTGCCAGAGCATGGAACAACGCTGCATAGGTGTTTCGATCCTCGAACGTCACTGAATCGGGCACCCCATAATTGATCGCCATAGAGCGATGTTAGCACGAACCGTCGATAAGTTCGGGTGGGTCTCGGCCATCGGTGTACGCATTGTTCTTGCTCAGTCGTGCCTGGCAGCTGATGCCCTCCCGTCGATGCCGGGGCGCAGCGCAAGGCCGTCCGGTCGATACCGAGTGTTGTGATGGTTGCCGTCGTTTTTTTCCGGCGGTGTGCGGTGCGGGGCACGCGGGCACAGTGTCAATGAGGGAGCGGTGCCAGCTGGTGCATGTGCCGGCTGTCGTCGCGGTCGGCAGTTCTTGGGCTCGAGGGTCGCTCGAGCTGCCTGGTGCGTGCGGCACGCAGGCCATTGAGTATCACGAAGACTTCGGCGACCTCGTGGACCAGGACGACCGCTGCGAGTCCCAGAATTCCGGTGATCGCCAGTGGAAGCAGAACGATGATGATCGCCAAGGACAGGATGATGTTCTGATTGATGACGCGACGACCGCGGCGGGCGTGGTCTATGGCGCGCGGGATCAGTCGCAAGTCATCGCCGGTGAATGCGACATCCGCCGACTCGACCGCTGCGTCGGAGCCGGTGGCCCCCATGGCGATTCCGATGTCCGCCGAGGCGAGCGCGGGGGCGTCGTTGACACCGTCGCCGATCATCGCCACTGGCCCCCGGCCGTCGGCACGCAACTCGGCGATTGCCTGCGCCTTGTCCTGCGGACGCAGCTCGGCACGCACGTCGGTGATCCCCGCCTCGACGGCCAGTGCATCAGCGGTGCGGGCGTTGTCGCCGGTAAGCATCGTCACGCCCATACCCCTCGACGCCAGCGACGTCATGGCCTCGCCGGCCTCTGGACGCAGCTCGTCGCGCACCCCGATGGCCCCGACCGGGTGGTCGTCGCGGTGGACGACCACCACGGTGATGCCGCGGGCCTCCATCGCGTGAACGTGATCTGCCAGAGGACCTGGGTCGAGCCAGCGCGGGCTGCCGACGGCGATGTGCGCGCCATCGATAAGGCCGGCGATTCCCGCGCCCGCGGACTCGGTGACCGCCGATGCGGCGGGGACCTCGGTAGCTGCGGCGGTGATCGCTGCGGCCAGCGGGTGGGTGCTGTGGGTTTCCAGAGCGGCCGCCCAGCTCAGGACCTCGTCCTGGGCAGCGTTGCCAGTGGTGAGGACCTGCGTGACGGTGGGCTGGTTTCGGGTCAAGGTGCCGGTCTTGTCCACTGCCACATGCCGGAGGTAGCCCATGCGCTCGAACGCGGCACCGGATTTGATGATCACCCCGAACTTGCTGGCCGCACCGATCGCGGAGACGACCGTAATCGGCACCGAGATCGCCAGTGCGCACGGCGAAGCGGCGACCAGTACCACCAGTGCTCGCTCGATCCACAGTCCGGAATCTCCGAAGATCGAGCCGATCAGGGCGACCAGAGCAGCCAGGATGAGAACACCCGGCACCAGCGGGCGGGCCAGGCGGTCGGCGATACGTGCCCGCTCCCCCTTCTCTGTCTGTGCCTGCTCAACCAGTTCGACCACTGTGGTCAAGGAATTGTCTGTCCCTGCGGCGGTGGCCTCGACCTCCAGGACGCCGGAGGTGTTGATCGAGCCGGCCAACACCGCGTCACCGGGCCCGACCTCGACGGGAATGGATTCACCCGTGATCGCCGAGACATCCAGGCTGCTCTGCCCGACACGAACGATCCCGTCGGTGGCCAAACGTTCGCCGGCGACCAGACGCAGCACATCGCCGCGTTCCAGAGACTCAACGGGCACGGTGCGGGTGCCCCCGGTGGCGCCGAGGACGGTGGCACTGGAGGGAATCAGCGCCAACAGGGCCCGCAAGCCCGAGCGGGCCTTGTCCATCGCCCGATCCTCCAGCGCCTCGACGATGGAGTACAAGAAGGCCAGAGCGGCGGCCTCCTCGATGAACCCGAGCCCGACCGCACCGGCGGCGCTGATCGTCATCAGCAGCCCGATACTCAACCGACCCCGGACGAGCAGACCCCGCACCGCGCCTGGAACAAACTGCGAGGCGCCCAGAAGGAGAGCGGTCCAGAACAGCCACGCCGCTGCAGTCTCCGCCCCGGGGCCGTTGGCGAGCCACTCGAGGATCACACCCAGCAGGAGCGTCAGGCCAGAGAACACCGGGATGAGGACGGCACCGTTGCGCCACCACGAAGCGGACTCGTCAGGGCCGGCCACTGGCCCGGCCGGCTCACAACCACACGCGGACGTTGTCACCGCCGACCCCCTTCCGAACTGCAGCAACCCTCGACCGGACACTGCATGTCCAGACAGGGCGCGTTCTCGTCAACGGCAAGAGTCGTCTCGACCAAGGCGTTCAACGCACGTGCCAGATGGGCATCGACGATCTCGTACCGATTCTGCCGACCCTCGAGTTCAACCACGACGATCCCGCAATCCCTGAGACAGGCGAGATGATTCGACACATTTGAACGCGTCAACCCCAGCTCCTGGGCAATCTCGGCGGGATACACGGGCCCATCCAGCAGCCTCATGAGAATTCGAGAACGAGTCGGGTCGGCCATCGCACGACCGAGTCGGTTCATCACACCTTGACGCGAAGCAACAGTCAGCATGCACTGAATAGTACAGGACTCAGTGAACTGTCCCTGGCGGTGTGACCACGCATCTAAAGACGACGAAACCGCAAGGCCAACACAGTCAATGGGCACAGGTGTACCTGGCCTACCCCCGGAACCCACCCGCTTGCCGCGCCGTTCTGGGGCGTTTAACAGGGCGGATAGTGGCTATGGCACGATCGGACAGCGGGAACATCTCGCCAGTGCCGGTCACGTCACTGGTGTTCGAGAGAGCCACCCCGTGCGGCACCGCCGGTTCGGAGCCGAGGGGGCAATGACCCGTCGCAGACCGGAGTGAAAAGCATGGGCAGTATCCGAGCAATCGGTTTCCGCGCGCGCCTCTGGGCGGCCCTGTGTGCGGGCGCCTTTGTCCTCTCCGGTTGTGGGAGTGGCACCGATGCGGTCGCGCAGGGCGGCACGTTTGAGTTCGTCAGTCCAGATGGACAGCTGGAGATCCACTACCCCGAGGAAGAACGGAAACCGGTTGCCGAACTCGCCGGGCCGGATCTGCTTGACCCAGACCAGACCATCGGGCTCGCTGACTACAAGGGCGAGGTGGTGATCCTCAATACGTGGGGCCAATGGTGTGGGCCTTGCCGCACCGAGGTCGACGATCTTCAGCGCCTTCAGGAGGAGTTCGAATCCCAGGGCGCCACCGTGCTCGGGATCAACGTGCGTGATCCCAATCGCGATAAGCCGGTCGACTTCGTGCGCGACAACGGCCTTACCTACCCGTCGATCTGGGACCCGTCCAACGCGGCCGTAGGTGCACTTCGCGGCTTTCCCACCTCGATCGTGCCGACAACCCTCGTGCTTGACCGGCAACACCGGGTGGCCGCCGTGTATTTGGCGGCGGTCACCGATTACCAACTTCGGGACGTCATCGCCGAATTGGTGGCCGACGAGGAGAGTGCCACGCCGTGACGAATGTTGCCGACCTCGTCTTCGCCGGTGCCATGCCGCCGATGGACGGCCTGGTGCTCGCGCAGGGTATCGGTTCGGCGTTCCAACAGACAGCGGCCAGCGGACCCCTTCTGCTCGCCCTCGGCGCCTGCCTACTAGCCGGTCTGGTCTCGTTCGCCTCGCCATGTGTGGTCCCGCTCATCCCCGGCTATCTCGCCTACCTCGCTAGCGTCGTCGGCGCCGAGCGACCACCGGTCACCGTGGCGCAGGCCGAACAGCGCCACAGCGAGTCGCGAACGATCACTCTCGAGGAAAAGAAGGCCAGACAACGCTCGCGCTACCGGGTCGTCGGGGCATCTCTGCTCTTCGTTGGCGGGTTCACCGTTGTGTTCGTCTCGCTTAGCGCAATGGTCCTCGGAACGGTTCAATACCTCGCACCACACGAGGAGTTGCTCCAGCGCATCGGCGGGGTCATCACCATCCTCATGGGTTTGGTCTTCATCGGCTTCGTACCGGTGCTGCAACGAGATACCCGATTCCAGCCGAAGGCTGTCTCTACCTGGGTCGGCGCGCCTCTCCTGGGCGGAGTGTTCGCCCTCGGCTGAACACCCTGCCTCGGACCAACGCTCGCCGCCGCACTGTCCGTCGCCGCCGGAAGCGGCTTCAGCGGCACGCGCGGTGTCATGCTCATCGTCGCCTACTGCCTCGGGCTGGGGCTGCCATTCATCCTCGTCGCCTGGAGCTCCACCTGGGCAATCCGAACCGTCGGCTGGCTACAACGCAACACTCGACGAATCCAGATCATCGGCGGCCTCCTACTCATCGCAGTGGGCATAGCACTGTTCAGTGGCGTGTGGGCACTGTTCATCAGTTGGCTACGGGACTTCGCAATCACCGGCACGACGCTGCCGATTTAACCTTCTGCGCGGCCCTTCCGGGGCGGTAGCGCCCGAGTCACAGAGCCCAGAAATGTCTAACCTGTTCAGACGCCCAGTCAGTTCAGCGCCTACTGTACAGTTCAGTGAATGCTGACTATATCGTCTTGTGTGGATGTGATGAACCGGTTGGGGCGGGCGATGGCCGACCCCACCCGGTCGCGGATACTGCTGACCCTGCTGGAGCGGACGGCCTACCCGGCGGAGCTGGCCCGCGATCTGGAACTGACGCGTTCGAACGTGTCGAACCATCTAGCGTGCCTGCGCGACTGTGGCATCGCGGTCGCCGTGCCCGAAGGCCGCCAGACCCGGTACGAGATCGCTGATCCGCACCTGGCGCGGGCGTTGGCCTCCCTGGTCGAGGTCACCCTCGCAGTCAATGAAAACGCCTCCTGCCTGGACCCGGCCTGTTCGGTGCCGGGTTGTTACGCCACGGAGGTGCAGGGGTGATCCTGTCCTCAGCCCTGCAGGCGATCGGTCTGTTCATCGCCACCAATATCGACGACATCATCGTCCTCTCACTGTTCTTCGCCCGCGGCGCAGGCCAACGCGGCACCACCGCACGCATCCTGGTCGGCCAGTACCTTGGATTCCTAGGCATCCTCGGCGCCGCTGTGCTCGTGGCCTTGGGCGCCGGGACGTTTTTGCCCTCGGAGGCCATCCCGTACTTCGGGCTGATCCCATTAGGCCTGGGACTATGGGCCGCGTGGCAGGCCTGGCGTGGGGACGATGACGACGACGACGCCAAAATCGAAGGTAAGAACGTGACCGTGTGGACCGTGGCCGCGGTGACCTTCGCCAACGGCGGGGACAACATCGGCGTCTACGTCCCAGTCTTCCTCAGCGTCGGCCCGGGAGCCGTGGTGGCCTACTGCGTCGTGTTCCTGGTTCTGGTCTCGGTCCTGGTGGGCCTGGCCAAGTTCGTGGCCACCCGTCGGCCAGTCGCCGAGGCTTTAGAACGCTGGGAACACATCTTGTTCCCCATTGTCCTGATCGGCCTGGGCATCTTTATCCTGGTCAGCGGCGGAGCCTTCGGACTCTAATCACGGCCGGCCCTCCCGCCGCCCACTCTCACTGCCACTGCCGACCAGGATCGTCAGCGACGTGAGGCCGAAGGCAAGGCCCTGTCCCGAGGAGGACGAACAATGATCACGTGGCTGGAGCGGTGGCAGATACCCCTGTACCTGGTGGCCCTGGGGGTCGGTGCCGTGTTCGGGCTGGCCACCCCTTCCGCCGCCCCGGGTCTGGAGCAGGCAATCAACCCGGTACTGATGGTGCTGCTGTACGCCACATTCCTGGGCGTGCCGCTTACCCGGCTCGGTCGCGCGCTGCGTGACGGCCGGTTCCTGGCCGGGCTGTTGGTGCTGAATTTCGCCATCGTCCCGGTCGTGGTCTACGGGCTCTCCCGGTTCGTCGCTGACGACCAGGCCCTGCTGCTGGGTGTATTGCTGGTGCTGCTTGCCCCGTGCATCGACTACGTCATCGTCTTCTCCGGGTTAGCTGGCTCCGCGCACGACCGGCTACTGGCCGCGGCCCCGCTGCTGATGCTCGTGCAGATGCTGTTGCTGCCTGCCTACCTGGGCCTATTTATGGGCCCCAGCCTGTTCGAGGTCTTGGACGTCGCCCCGTTCCTTGAGGCCTTCCTGTTATTGATCGTCACACCCTTGGTTCTGGCGGCCATCACGCAGTACCTGGCCGCACGGTCCGCCTCCGCCCGGAAGCTCATGGACGCGATGGAGTCACTGATGGTGCCGCTGATGATGGCCACCCTCGCCGTCGTGATTGCCTCGCAAGTCGACGCCGTCCGGACGGATCTGTCCTCACTGCTGCGGGTCATCCCGGTCTATGTCGGCTTCCTGGTCGTGATGATCCCCTTGGGAATCCTCACCGGCCGGGTCTTCAGCCAGGATGCCCCGTCGACACGGGCGTTGGTCTTCTCCGGGGCGACCCGCAACTCGCTGGTCATACTGCCCCTCGCCCTGGCCCTGCCCGACCCATTTGCCCTGGTCGCGGTCGTCGTGGTCACCCAAACCCTCGTCGAACTCGTCGGCATGGTCACCTACGTCCGGCTCATACCCCGCCTCATTCCACACCACCCTGGAGCCCGCTCCCTAACAACTTCGCCAGCTCCCAAGGGCAACCCGCCCTGATGTCCGCACAGGCCCTGTGGGGACCGACACCAGCCCAGGGCGCGTAATAACCAACGGGAGGGATCCGAGCCCCGCCGAACTGGCGGCATAGCTCGCACTCCCCTCACCCCCGAGGGAGATCACTCTGGTGGTGGCTGCGCCTATTTCACGGTTCTGCCAACTGATGCGGCGATTCTCCGGGCAGCCTGTTTGGCATAGGGCCCCACACCGGTGATCGTTGCCGCTCCGGGACCGGTCCAGTCGCCGTAGCCGACCACATGGAGGCCCGGATGCTTTGGTCGACCGTGGTCGAGCAACCGGCGTATCGGCCCGATCGCGGAGCGAAAACCCGTGCACCAAATCAGGTGATCGGCGTCGATCTCATCCAGTGAGGTGAACATCGGCGTGGCCTGCAGCCGTCCGGTGTCCCGAGCGCGGCGCACCTCTGGCAGGACGACGATGTCTCCTAAGGCTGAGTCTGTCCCGGGGTCGGGCTCGCCGCGCTGCAGGGCAAGGGCACGTAGTCGGTTGCGGCGGAACAGCACCCGTCCGTCGACCTCGTCGGGCATCCAGCGTGGTGGCTGACGGGTGTACCAGGTCACCTCGGCGACGCTCGTGAGTTCTGCGGCGATCTGGGCGCCGGAGTTCGCGCCGCCCACGACCGCGACTGTGGTACTTCGAAAGGGAGTTGTACCGGGGTAGTTGGCGGAATGCCACTGCGTGCCGGCGAAGGTTCCTGGGTGGGAGGGAACAAAGGGGGCGGACCACGTCCCGGTGGCCGCGACCACGTTCTCGGTCGTCCACGACTTCGTGCCCGCCCAGACGTGGTAGGTGCCCTTCTCGTAGATCACCTCGTTGACCGTGACGGGACGCTGGACCGGAATCCGGTAGCGCCGTTCATAGGCAGCGAGATAGTCCACGACATGGCAGGCCGGTGGAAACCCGTCATAAGGGGGCATCGGCCAGCCCGGCAGATTGGAGAACTCAGCGGTGGAGAACAGGCGCAGGGACGGCCAGACGTGTAACCAGCCCCCACCCGGGTTGGGTTGATTATCCAGAACGAGGGTGTCCACGCCTGACCGCAGCAGGTAGTAGGCGGTGGCCAGACCTGCTTGCCCACCGCCGATGATGATTGCCTCGTGGTGCTCCGGGGTCCAGTCTGTGTCCGAAATGGTGGTCAGCTCCTGTTCACGTTCGGGCACTTAGTGCTGCGGCCACGGTGAGCAGGACGGCCATGATGACTGCCATTGCAGGGTATCCACCGATGAGGCTGGCCAATAGGGGTCCGGACACGGGGGCGAGTGCGGTGACGGCGGTCATTGGTGCGTTGAATAGGGCGTTGATGGCGCCGAAGTTTTGGGTGCCCCACCGGTCGGAGACGGCGGTGGCCTGGAGAAGGGTGTGACAGCCGCGGGCCGCGCCTGTACCTACGGCCAGAGCGATGAGCAGCCAGGTCGGGCCGGGAGTTGTTGCCAGTCCCCACAGGCCGAGTGCACCGGCGCCGAGGATCACCAGTGTGCGGTGTTGGGGTGTGGTTCTTCGGGTCAGTGGTGGGTAGCCGAGTCGGCCGATGACTTGTCCTGCGCCCACCAGTCCGAAGGCCAGTGCTGCGGTCGAGTAGTCGATTCCTCGTTCCAGCAACAGTGGGATGAGGTTGATCGTGACGGCGAATAGCGTGAACGTGGCTGCCGTCATCACTACTTGCAGGGTGAGGAATTGGCGGGTTCTGGTGACCTGGCGGATCTCGGTTCGGGACTGCTGCACGGTCGGCTCGCTGGCGGTGTCTGACCAGGTGGAGTTGAGAAAGAAGGCGTGCAGGGGCACAGATACGGCGGCGAGGATGCCGGCCATGATGAGGTAGCTGGTGCGCCAACCGAACTGCTCGATCAGGGAGGCAGTGAGCGGGGCGAAGATGGTGGAGGAAAGCCCGGCGACGAGTGTCAGCGTCATCAGGGGGCCGACTCGTCGCGGGCCGTACCAGCGGGTGATGACAGCGAACGCGGGTGGATAGAGGACAGCCGATTGGGCGAACCCCGCCACGAGCCAGGCCAGATAGAACATGGGCAGGTTGGGAGACCACGCCACCAGCGCCAGGGCAGCCACACCGATGACCGCCCCGAGGGTCATCACCGTGCGTGGCCCTCGGGAATCCAGAACGGAACCGACTTTGAGGCCGGCGACTGCCGAGATTGTGAGACCAGCTGACAGTGCGCCGGTGATGGCGGTGCCACTCCAGCCGGTGTCCTGGGAGATCGGCGCGACAGCCGCGGGCAGTGAGTAGAAAAGTAGGCCCCAGCTGGTAGTTTGCGCGATACACAGAGCCGCGAGTCCGCCCCGGGGGCGGTCGATCCCAGGCGGTGTCGCGTCTCGTTCCGTCATTGGATCCGATGCCGGACACGACGTGTGACCACCGGGTTGCGGCGGGTCACCTGTGAACCGTGGCCCACCAGGCGCGGACTCGATCGTCGATGTCGTCGACGATCTGGCGGGTGATCTCCGGAGTCTGCTCCGCGGGGTCGACAAGGTCCCAGTCCAGATAGTTCTTGCCCGGATACACCGGGCAGGCATCCCCACACCCCATCGTGATGACGTAGTCGGCAGCCCGCACCACGTCATCAGTCAGTGGCTTCGGGAACGCCCCCGCCATGTCGATTCCGCGCGATGCCAAGGTCTCCACCACGACAGGGTCGACCTCAGAGGCCGGGAGTGAGCCAGCTGACCGGACCTCGACGCCGCTACCGGCGTAGTGCTTGAGCAGGGCCGCGGCAATCTGGGAGCGGCCGGCATTGTGGACACACACGAACAGCACTTGTGGGACGGTCGACTGGATCTTGCCCTGTGACAACGCCAGTGCACGGAGCCTGTCTGAGGCGAAGTTTCGGGCCAGCGCCGCGAGATACCGCTTGATCGTCGCCGTGCGAGCCAGCGCGGTGTAGGACTCGAAGACGTACCGCTCTATGGTCTCGGCCGAGAACATGCCCTCGTACGTTCGAGCGAGGTCATCGGCCGTGCGCTGCAGGACGTGGACGTCCAATTCGGGTGCGTCGATAGTCATGGCGGGGACCTTTCAGCAGCAGGAAGAGGTGGAGGTGGTGGCGCCGAGCGAGATCAGTTGTGGGGTTGCCGGTGCATCGCACGAGCCACCGAGGTCGGTGGAGCAGACTCCGGTCTCGGGCAGGTCGAGGTGCACATCATCGGCGGCGGCCCGGTCACCGGCGAGTGCGGCGGCGATGGAACGGACCTGCTCATAGCCGGTGGCCATGAGGAACGTTGGTGCCCGGCCGTAGCTTTTCATTCCCACGATGTAGAAGCCGGTCTCGGGATGCGCCAGCAGGCTCTCGCCGTGCGGTGCCACGCTTCCGCAGGAGTGGAACTCCGGATCGATCAGCGGCCCGAGCTGATACGGAGCGTCCACGGCCGGGTCGAGAGCGAGCCGAAGCTCGGACAGGATGGACAGGTCGGGGCGGAATCCGGTGGCCGGGACGAGTAGGTCCACCTCGAGTCGAGTGGGACCCTGTGGGGTGCTGGCGTGCACGGTCAGATTGTCGGTCTTCGGGGTGAATTCGTTGATGGTGAAGGAGGTGTGGACCTCGATCACTCCGGACTCGACGGCTTCGCGCAGGCGGGTGCCGAGCGCTCCGCGGGCCGCCAGTTCATCGCGGTCCTCGCCTCCGTAGACGCTCGACACCTCAGGGGTGCGCACCGCCCAGCTGATCCGCGTTGCAGGGTCCTGCTTCGCGAGGTCAACCAGGTCGAGCAGGGTGTTGGCGGCCGAGTGTCCGGCCCCCACGACCAGGACGTGACGTCCGGCGAAACGGTCGCGCTCTGACCCGGTCACGGCCGGAAGCGGCGCGGTGATCAGGCCCTTGTCGATCGCCGCGTTCTCACCGGGTGCGGGTAGACCGGAGCGGCCGAGCGGATTGGGCTGGCCCCAGGTTCCGGAGGCGTCGATGACGCTGCGGGCCCGCACATCGGTCACGGCGCCATCAGCGGCCTGGACTCGGACCAGGAACGGGGTCTGCTCGCGGCCCGCCGAGCGGGTCTTGTCGATTCCTTCTCTGGAAACCGCCACCACGCGGGCGCCGGTGCGGATGACATCGTCGCCCAGGAGCTTGGCGAGCGGGGCCAGGTAGTGCTTGATCAGCTCGTGCCCCGTGGGCAGAGCGTCCGGGTCGGGCTCGGTCCAGCCGGTGGGCTCGAGTAGGCGTCGGGCGGCGCTGTCGATGTCGTACTGCCAGGGCGAGAACAGGCGGGTGTGCCCCCACTGCTCGATAGCGGCGCCGATGGTGGCGCCGGCCTCGAGCACTAACGGGGTCAGACCCCGTTCTCGCAGGTGCGCGGCCGTGGCCAGCCCCACGGGGCCGGCGCCGATGACTACTACCGGAAGCTCGTTGAAGTTCGTGCTCATTGGGTGTTCTCCTTCGGTGCCAGTTCGGCGATCAGGGTGGTGATGCGCCGCTTGATGTCGTCGCGGATCGGGCGGACAGCGTCCTTGCCCTGACCGGCTGGATCGGCCAGTTCCCAGTCCTCGTACCGCTTTCCCGGGAAGACCGGGCAGGTGTCTCCGCAGCCCATCGTGATGACCACGTCGGCGGCCTTGACCGCGTCGGTGGTCAGCACCTTCGGTGTGGCGGTGGTGATGTCGATGCCTTCTTCTGCCATCACCTCCACCGCGACGGGATTGAGCTGCTCGGCTGGCTGCGAACCGGCGGAGAGGACCTCGATCCGGTCCCCCGCCAGATGCGAGAGGTAGCCGGCGGCCATCTGGGAACGCCCGGCATTGTGGACACAGACGAACAACACGCATGGCTTGCCATTGGTGATCTCTGCGAGCAGATCGCGTACTCGGTGGTCGATGTCGTCGCGGACCAACCGCATCCGCTCCATCCCCTCGATTCCGCGGGCGGAGGGCTCGTCGGTGTTCCACACCTCGATCGTGCCCGCCATCCCGTCGACCGGTTCGACCTGGGCTTCCTCTCCCAGAACGATCACCCGGTCCACCCGCCGGAGCAGGTCGGGATCGATGGCCGTGGGTGTCTGGTCGGACATGTCGGCGCTGAGCTCGGCGACCGCTTCCGCGGCTAGGGCGTTGACCGCGGAACCGGGCCGGGTGCCCGCGGAGTGGACCTCGATCGCCTCCCCGGTGTGCAGGCGCATGAGCGCTGCTGCCATCTGGGACTTGCCGCCGTTCTTGACGCACACGAACAAGACGCTGGGAGTGTTGGTCATGGCCGGGCTCCTTCGGTGTTGCGGGCCGGGTCCGTGCGAGATGGCGGGAGGGTTGGGTCTCCCGGGAACAGTTTCGGTCCGGCCCAGAGCGCGACGTAGACGAGCCCGATCAGAACAGGAACCTCGATCAGCGGGCCGACCACACCCGCCAGGGCCTGGCCCGAGGCGATACCGAAGGTGCCGATCGACACTGCGATCGCGAGTTCGAAGTTGTTGCCCGAGGCGGTGAAGGCGACGCTGGTCGACTTGGCGTAGTTCAGCCCCACCGCCTTGGAGACGAACCAGCTGAAGAAGAACATCAGGACGAAGTACAGCAGTAGCGGCGCGGCCATCCGGGCCACGTCCAGCGGCTGCGAGGTTATCGCCTCGCCCTGCATGGCGAACAGCAACACGATGGTGAACAGCAACCCGTACAGGGCCCACGGGCCGATCCGGGGGAGGAAGGTCTCCTCGTACCAGTGCCGTCCTTTCGCCCTCTCCCCCAGCACTCGGGTGAGGAAACCGGCCAGCAGGGGGATGCCGAGGAAGACCAGCACGGAGATCACGATGGACCACACGGAGAACTGCGCTGAGGTGGTCTCCAGTCCGAGCCAGGAGGGGAGCAGCTGCAGGTAGAACCAGCCCAGGGCGCCGAACGCCACGACCTGGAACACCGAGTTGATCGCCACCAGTACCGCGGCGGCCTCCCGGTCCCCGCACGCCAGGTCGTTCCAGATGAACACCATCGCGATGCACCGGGCGAGTCCCACGATGATCAACCCGGTACGAAACTCGGGAAGATCCGGCAGGAAGATCCACGCCAACGCGAACATGAATGCCGGCCCGAGGATCCAGTTCAGGATCAACGATAGCGTGAGGAGTTTGCGGTCGCCGGTCACCCTGTGGGTCTCGTCGTAGCGCACCTTCGCCAGGACGGGATACATCATCACCAGCAGGCCGATCGCGATCGGCACCGAGATGCCGCCGATCTTCACCGAGTCCAATGCGGCATCCAGGCCTGGGACGAAGCGCCCGAGCAGCAGGCCGGCGGCCATGGCCACGAGGATCCATGCGGCCAAGTAGCGGTCGAGAAACGACATCTTCTTGGCGACCGGCGCAACAGCCCGGGCTGTGGTGGTGCTCATTGGCACGAAACTCCCTCATATCGATGAACGTCTATGCTGGAGGCTATGCTCACATATCGGCATGTGTCAATGTATTGTTCAAGGTGAGGTGATCGAGGAAATGACTTCAGCAAACGACGTCCTTCCGACTCGGACGCAGAACGAGTGCTGCCCCCTGTCATCAGCTCCGATCACCGCCGAGACCGCAGATCAGATGGCGCGCACGCTCAAAGCACTGGCGGACCCGACACGCCTGCGACTGCTGTCCCACATCGCCGCGCAAGGCTGCGAGTCGGTGTGCGCGTGCGACTTACTCGACGTGGTCGACATCAGCCAGCCCACGATCAGCCACCACCTCAAGAAACTCGTCGACGCAGGACTCTTGACCCGAGACCAGCGCGGCAAGTGGGCACACTACTCAGTCGTGCACGAGACGTTCGTCGACCTACGCCGCTTCCTAGACTTGGCCTGAGGCCACCCGGAGCGGTAGCCGTTTCACCAGTAGGCAATCCGGCCGGAGTCGCTACGCGGACCACGCAGCTGCAGCCCGCGAAAGTGAGTCGCTGCCAGAATGCAGGTGGCTGGATGCCTACCCATCTATGGCACGTACACCACGGCCGGTAACCAGGTCTTATGTAAAGTTGTAGTTTGCGTATAGCGTCAGATGAATCATCCCTGCATGAGCGTCTCTCCTGTGTAGTTCTGCGATCTCCGGCCGGGCCTGCGGAATCAGCGACTGCTGTGCGCGATCGGCGTCGGGCCGCGGTGTAGAAGAGCGCCACCGAGTCGTGCAACGTCGAGGTACCACTCGGCGCGAAACGATGCCGCCGAGCCCCTCCTATGCGGCGCCAGACCCGTAGCAATGCGGGAACTTTGGTCTCTGGGCGATATCGATTGTGACTCGAACCAACATTGTTACGACCGTTCACCAGCGGTGATACTCCTGGGGCGGATGGGAACACGAAAGTTCAATGTGAGCGGCGTCACATCGGAGTTTGATTCTCCCCGTACAGTTTTCCGCCCCTCAGGAGGTCTCGCATGAGATCGCGACCAAGAAGTCCCCCGCTTGCTGCGGCTCGTCGCAACAGCGGCCACAGCCACCATGGTGATCGCGGCCCCAACCCTGGTGGCAGGGGCTCAACCAGCCACCACCGCCCGCAGTGAGGCACCGGCAACGACGTCACCACCGGTGCCGACTGCACCGTCCACGAATCCGAGCCCCTCCTCCCCCGCCGCAGGCCCTCCGTCTCAGGACACGCCACCCGAGCAGCGCCGAGACCAGGCAACCCCCTCACCGAGGTTCCACACAACGGCCTGCGCAGCCTTCTGGAACCCGAACTTCGGTCGCAACTTCACCGTCTGCGGCCGCATCCTGGACAAGTACCACCAGCTCGGTGGCCCGGGAGGGTTCCTCGGCCCGCCGACATCAGACGAACTCACCAACGCTGACGGCATCGGAAAGCGCACCTCATTCCAAGGCGACGCCACCATCTACTGGCACCCCGACACCGACGCCCACCCGGTCGGCGGCGCCATCGGAAGCAAATGGGCCCAATTCGGATACGACCCCGGACCACTCGGCTACCCGATCACCGACGAAATCACCAACCCCGACGGAATCGGGAAACGACAAGCATTCCAACACGACTCCAGCATCTACTGGCACCCCAACACAGGAGCCCACCAGATTGGCGGACAAATCGGCGCACGCTGGGGAGAACTCGAATGGGAAGCCAGCTACCTCGGATACCCCACGACCGACGAACTATCCACCCCGAACGGAGCAGCTCGTTTTAACCACTTCGAGAACGGGTCTGTCTATTGGGCTCAGCCAACTGGCGGGCACGACCTGACGAGAGAGATGATGGCGATTTGGGGAGCGTACGGATTCGAGACTGGACTGATGGGACTTCCTGCAGGAAACAACATCCCAGACTCCGACATTTCCGTACTAGCGCGGGGACAACAGGCGGCGCCAAGACTACGAATCCCTGGCGAACCACAAGAGCAGGTCTTCCAAAACGCAATCGGTCGATTCGGGACGGACGGAGAAGCATATGTACGAGGCAGGTAAAACCAAGCAAATTGGACGGAGAGCCCGCCTTCCTCTCGTCATCGCCTCGATAGCGGCACTCATTTTATCGGTGGCAGCGACAGGACCCGAAGCTATCGCCCAGACGTCCACCGAGGCTATACAACCAAGTGGGACAGTGGGCGATGAAGGCAACGTAACTCCGTCAGATCCCGATACGATAAACGAGGAACCACCACAAATGGTGGCAGCCGCTGCGCCTCCGTGGTCGTACACGGGAGAGCAAATGGCCACGAGCCGAATTGCTAGGTGTGACACTTGGAAAACGCCCCAAGGTGGAACATACTCATCCAGTATTCTCCGACGAGGGTACTGGTTCGATGGGGCAACGGGAGACCAACCGTTTGGCTACGATAAGGCACGGGGTAAGCACTGGGTATGGAACAGAAACATATGGAAGGCGACGGTAGGAAACGCGGGGGGCTGTAACGAGTCTCAGTCGAATCCCACCGCTGGAGTATTCACAAACTGGTTCGACCGCTTGACATGTCGTGTCATTAACTCAATTCCCGTCGATTGCAGTCAATGGGAAAGTAAGCGGGTTCGCTCTATCGAAGTGCGATCAACCACCCAGAACACCCCGCCTGGCAGCGAGATGCTAGGCAATCTCAGTATCTACTGTGAGAATACGCCGCCTAGCGACCAACTGTGTCCGATTTGGGTAGGCTACGCAGTCCCTCCACATCCTGACGATACTCCGCCACCGTACAACTAACTAGGTAACCCGTCGGGGCATCGCAGTTGAGCGATGCCCCGACACCGGCGTTGCCCAGGTTACGCTTTTGTGCGACAGATATTGAATCCTAAAGTTACCATTACATTAGAGCGGCAAAGTTATGAACCAAGACGGGCCAACCGAGAACCACTGGACTGACACGTTTTCAGAAAATGAGCACTCGCGGGCTTTTCCATTCATCACCCAATGCCATCGCGAATTGCAGTCGCGGTACTGCGACGACGCCAACCGAGATATGCCGTCGCGCTTCCTTTGTTACTTGCTGAACGAGATTCGCACTAACACATTAACCGAATGCTGGTGCGTAGGCGTACGCGACGCTGGAGTACTTGGCGATGGCAGCGCATGGATCAAATATAGTTTTGGCGAATTGAAATTTGCTATTGCTCTTCGAATTGACGCCTCCGTTATCAAGGCGCACACCGACCACTTAGCGAGGTATGCAAGCGAACTTGCAGCTTTCACAATTGGAGAGCCGGGCATCAACTTGGCAAATTCAGAAATCGTGGACGGCACCTACTGGTTTAGGGTGGACAGATAGTTAACCGTTCTGTGTACGCTATTCAGGGCAGTTGGTGGGCAGTTCGGCGAGGGCGTCTGGGTATGCGCCGTGGCCGTTCAGGGCGAAGCCCGCGAGGCCAACGACGTCGCGGCGCCAGCGCAGGAGCCCGAGGAGTAACGGCTCCCCTACTTGGTTGGCTGCGTGGCGGCTGGAGCGTGCTCGCCGACGGCGACTCCCCCATCCGTTCGGACTTGGGTCGGGGAACGCCGGAAACACGTAACGTTTCCTGTTCCCGGATGCTGTGGATCTGAGTGCGGTGACGACGGACGCAACGCTGGCATTGCTGCCGCCCAGAACTGCACCCGTTCTGGGCGGCCACTAATTGATCCGACAGACATTGCGGAAAAGCGACACCGCCCGGGACGCCCGGGCCAAGGGGCGCACCGCCGAGGAGTCCGCTCGAGAAGGGCCTACTCCGCGGTCATCGGGTCATAGTTTTCGTGATCGGCCGGGGTTGTGCGATCGTCCTCGAGTTCTCCTTGTAAGGCAGAGCGGAGCCAATCATGATCGACCTCGGCGTCGACTGCGTCCGCGAGAACCGCGACCTGCTCGGCCACGGGGAGCTGAGAGACGTCAGGCGCCAGGTCCCCCGTGTACTCCTCGGTCACGTGACTGGACTCGGAGGACAGGTTCTCGGTCGCTGCCCGCGCCGTCGGAGAGGAACTCAGGGAGCCGGACCCTCCACCGAAGAGGCTGACCTCCCATTGCCTCGTGCCGTAGTAGAGCGTCTGGCCATTCACCTGCGGCCACGCTGACAGCAGCATTTGCGCACGGCCCAAGTTGCTGTACGGATGGATCGCCGGCGCGTAAAGGGCTGGCTGCTCGACTCCGGTGACCTGAATGGCGGGCATCGTCCATAGGCCTTCCGGGCGAGGAGCGGTCCGGGTGACGGCGCCAAGGATGCCGTCGCAGTACGAGAGCACGACTCGTCCGTCGATGACTTGAGCGGAGAGCTCGCCGATGGCGTTGTTAGGAACCGTGGGGGTGAGGATCGGGGTCGTGAAACCACCGCGGCGCCATGCCCATGTTCCGCCGCCGTCTCGACCCCAGAACTCATAGGTTGAACGGTTCCACATGCTGCGCCAGTCCACGCGCACGAGATGGATGCCGCCGCCGTTCCAACGGCCCTCGTTGGTGCCGTAGATGTAAACCCAAGGTTCGCCGGGGAGCATGAGCATCGTGTTGTTCTGGAAGTGACTCCACTCCCCCACGTTAGGGAAGTCGAAGTTCTCGCGATTGACCTCCAGATCCCACGTGCGTTCCCAGTTCTCGGCGTGGGCTTCGGTCGAGGTCCACATGCGCGAGTGGAAGGTCGCCCAGCTCCCGCCGGGCGAGATCGGATCCCAGGACCGGATCGCGAAAGTTGTCATCATGTACCGGCCGTCGGGCAGGTGGATCAGGTCGTTCGGAATGTTGGTGAAGCCGTCCGGGAGCTCGCCAGCATGGACCGTTCCGCGGTGCTGATAGTTGATCATCTCTTTGGCGTAGGCGCCGCCGATGGCGTTGTCCCACCGGATGCCGTTCTCAATGTCTGGGTTGGACTGGCGAAACCCGACTGGAGACCTCCAGCCGCTGCCGCCGACGTGGTCGACGAAGGTGTCGCCGAAGATCGTGATCGTGTACCCGTGGTTGGTGATCGCCGGGAACCCGAGATCGGTTGCTGAGGCGCCCCAACGCCCAGTTTCGTTCGGGCCTGTCAGCTCTTTGACCAGTCGTGCCATCGTCATGCCTCCTGTGTCGAGAAGTCGCCTTGGCGACGAAGTGAGCAACGTCAGTTTGCGTCGTTCACATCCACCGTGCCATGCGGGTACGACACGAAACTGAACGATTAGTTCACGAAGGAGGTGAATCTCGTTAGAGTCCGGGGATCATGCCCGGGTACAGGAAGACGTTGGACGCTGGAGTAGACGATCCAAGGCCCAGAATGGGGCGCAGCTTGTGTGGGTTCCCGGCTTGGTCGGCCTGCCAGCAGTTGTCGTACCCGCGGAACCCGGTACACACGATCTTCGTGGTCGTGCCAAACGGCGAGATGATTCTCGGCAGGCCGATGAAGGGATTGTAGAACTCCAGACGGTCAGGGGTGAGCGCAAAGCTGGTCACGTCGACTGGCCGGACGGGAGATCCCTGCCCGGGATCAACGGGCCAGGCGTCCTGAGCGTTCGCTTGTCCCACACCGACAAGCATTGATGCAGTGGCCAATGTGACGGCGGCGAGCGTGGCAAGGGTGCGGCGCATAATCAATTCCTTGCTGGGAGGGACGGTCTCAACCCGGTTATCGTCGCAGAAGTCGTATGCGTTAACAACGGAGCAAGCTGGCGTTCTCAGGCGCTCAGCGCTACTGGGAACTTGAGGGTGCACCCATCCAGGTGAACCGGTGACCGGTCGGATGGCCAGTTGCACCGCCTCAGGCCTGAAAGCGTAGGTGCCACTCGATGGCGTCGCCCACCACCAGAGTCGTGACGTGGCCGTCCTCGGCCACGAACCGGACGCTGACTCGGGAAAGTGGAGCATCGGACATGCGCCGAGCGTAGCCGCGCCAACGTGCACTTCTCGAAGAGAGCCGTGCCCCCAACATCTCCACCGGCGGGCGTCTCCTCTCTCTCCCCCGCCCCCGATTCCTAAGAACTGCGTAGGCCGTCCCAGTTCCTTGGTTTTGGGACGTTGCGCGGTTTCTTTCATCAATAGGCCGGTCCGGGACGAAGCAGACTGGACCGGCACCGCTGGCGTCGAGGATGACGAAGAAGGTGACCACCGTCATTTTCACCTCCTACCAGCCGAAGGCGATGGTCCAGGCTGTACCGGGTGAGCTCAGCTGGGCGCGAAACCGCCAACCTCGATAGATACCCACACGGGCACGATCAGCAAGACCACGACACTGAAGCCGGCTACGGCCGATCCGGTCAGGAGCCGTCCGCGCCGCCACCTCCACAACAGCAGCCCGCTGGCCGCGTACACCGCTACAACGGGAACTGCCCACGAAAGCCAATAACCCACCGTCGGACCGGGCACTCCAGGCGCTCGATCCTGCGTCGGCACCGCCGACAGTTCTGGAACCGCGAACACGCCGCGGAAAGTCTGGACCGCCCAGGTAACCGTGTACCAACCGACAACGAGGCCCACGAGCAGGCCGACCGCCGGCAGGAGGGAAACTAGCAACCCACGAAGAACGCTCTCGCCCGATCGGCCAGCGGCCGCCGAGCCCGCATCGGCATCTCCGCTGGCCATCCGATCACCATAGTTGCCCGCCTTCATTAGAGGCTTGCAGCTCATCGACAATCGCGCGGTAGGGCCTCATCCACCAAGCCTCGCCGAGCCCGAGCGTCCGACGAGCGGAAGAATGGGCCGTCACGAAAATCTGTGCGGGAGGCCGTGCACTGAAACGGGAGACCTCGCGCGCCCGGGGCTGGTGCACGAGTAGGTGACTGTTCCAGTTCCTGGGTTCTGGGTTCTGGGACGACGCGGCCTCGCCGTTGCCTATGTGTACTACGGCGGTGATGCGGCAGGATCGACAGATGCAACGAAACCCGGCCCTCACGACGCTCCTGGTGGCCAGCTCCGCGATCATGCTTACCTCATGTGGGAACTACGTGAACGTCGAACTGAGCGGGCGAACGGGTGTGTCCCACGACGGAAATGGCAACCTGTCGTTTCACGTCAACACCTGTGAGAACTCGACAGAACGAGTCGATATCGTCGCCGGACGCGAGGGCCTCGCAGGCGACGAAGAGAATCCCGTCATCGGCTCTTACACCCTCGACGAACCCGTCGGTGGATCATTCGTGATTCGCGATCAGGCCCCTTCCCCTTGGGCGGTGGATCAACAGCTCGACCTGCCGGAGGATCCTTCACACTTCTTCATCGTCTCGGCGCGGCCCGAAGACAAGGGAGGCCCCGCCTTCATTAGGCCTGAGAAGTACTTCTCCAGCGCGGCCGTCACGTACGACGAACTCATGGCCGCACGGGCGGGCGCCGTCGTGACCGGCATCGACGATGGCCTGACCTCTGTCACTCAGGAGGAATTCGACGCCGCGTGCCCCAGTGAGTAGTGCTACCTCTCGAAGGCTGACTCGGATGCCTAACTCGGCCAGTTCCGACACCGGGCCCAGGCCTCGTACCCCCTGATGGCGCGGTGCTTACCGCGAGGTCGCCCGCCTCGCGCCGGCGATTCGGTGAAGAGCCCAGAGGATCAACCCCACGACCGGCAGCAGCAACGGCACCACGAACCATAAAAACGACTCGGGCCACGACGCTCCCCGCCGCCGCTCCGTGACGGCGATCGGGACCGGGATCAGCAGCCACGCCAAGCCGGCGAGCAGCCACATGATGTCGTAGGCCAGGGGGACCGCTGCAATCGCACCGTCTGCCGCGAAAATCGTCATGTCCGATCAGAGTCCCGTGACGGAGTAGTCACGCTCGATGCTTGCCGTAACTGCACCCCACTGGCTGCCTTGAACTCGGTCCTGATGCCTGCGGAACGAAGCGGCGTCGTCAAAGACCTCCTCGACACGCCAGACCAGACTGTCCTCGGTCGGGATCACTAAGAATGACCTGCAGCCCGGCTCGGCTCGCGTCAGCTCGACATGACGCGGTAGGTGGGTAGCGACAAGGGTGGCTTCGCGCTCGTCGC
Source organism: Dietzia sp. UCD-THP (assembly GCF_000349585.1). Classification (NCBI taxonomy): domain Bacteria; kingdom Bacillati; phylum Actinomycetota; class Actinomycetes; order Mycobacteriales; family Dietziaceae; genus Dietzia; species Dietzia sp. UCD-THP. The sequence continues at coordinate 79,094 of NZ_KB714668.1, read as the reverse complement.
GACAGATTAGTCGGCCTTCGAGATGAACTTCGCTCACCGATCCAGTCTCGGACACTTCCTTGCAGGTTGGTCCCTGAACAGCGCAGACAGGCCGATCATCGATGGCTACGAAGGCCGACGTTGCAGGGCGCGGTACAGCGTGGACCGGCCGACTCCGAGATCGCGGGCGATCGCCGACGGCCCCTCCCCCGCCTCGATGCGGGCGCGGGCCTTGCCGATTTGTTCGTCGGTCAGGACGCGTTTGCGCCCTTTGTACTTTCCCTTCGTCTTGGCGATGGCGATGCCTTCAGCCTGGCGTTCACGAATAATGGCCCGCTCGAACTCGGCGAACGCCCCCAGCAGCGACAGCATCAGATCCGCTCGAGGATCCTGGGCGCCGGCGGCATAGGTGGCCCGCTCGTGAACGAACTCCACACTCGCGCCCTTCGCGGTGATCTCGCCGACGATCTGCTTGAGATCAACCAGGGAACGGGCGAGACGGTCCATCGAGGCGACAACCAGCTCGTCCCCGTCTCGCAGGTACCTGATGCACTCTTCGTGTGACTTTCGCTGTTAAAT